>NZ_RRYW01000223.1 GCF_014861365.1 Psychrobacter sp. FME6 | reverse complement strand
TTCAAGGCTTCAAAATTGTTCAAATTTTAATCAGCATACTTTTTGACACACCACCCAAATAGTATATCTAGCTTTTCTAATTGCGTAGACAATTTATCTTTCCATTTACGCATTTTATCAAGATCAACCTGCCTAGCCGTTATCAATCTAGCATTATCGATATTATTTGGTGCATTGACTTGTAAATTCCATTCTAGCCTGTTCCTAATAGACTTTAAGGTATGGTAAAACTTTTCATCTATACGAGAATGAGAAGATTCAAATTGCTCCGAACATAATATTGTTTGGATTAAACCACTTGGCATTGAACCCCAAGCATTTCTCGACTTGCAAAACATCTTAGATAGTCTTACTATTTTTCTTAAATTATCAGTTTTCGCCTTGATTTCGTCAATAAACCAATCGTCTAAAGCTTTAATGTCTCTAGCAGACCATATATCTCCAGCATATTCATAATTATAATCATCTTGCCACTCAGAATATTTTGATCTTTTAAATATGGCAAAATCAATGTGATAGCCAGTTGTATAACGTACCCTAACACATCCTGTCTTTACTTCTGGTTCTTCTGAAAACTGATGCATCTCTCGCTTTAACGCATTGGCTATCATACTTCTTGTCGCTAAAGGTCCCAAACTACCTAGGTTGTCTGATTCAAAAACTATAGCCACATCTATGTCATAGTCCTTTCTATCATTTTGGACTATGGTATGCATTGCCATAGATCCTTGCGTCCTAGATTCGGCAATCTTATAACTAGGGGCTGTATAGAATTGGGAAATAGTTGAAAAAAATAAGCAACGCCTTACACTCTTGTTTACCACAACAAAGAGAA
>NZ_RRYW01000222.1 GCF_014861365.1 Psychrobacter sp. FME6 | reverse complement strand
TAGGGCGTGTCATCAATTAGCATAGATATTTCAGAATAAGCTATACTTAGATCGTATTTAGGAATTTGAGCTCAATGACTATGACAAGACGACATGCCCTACGTGATGACCAATGGGAGAGAATTAAAGACATTCTACCTGGTAAACCAAGTGACGTTGGTATTACTGCAAAGGATAACCGCTTGTTCGTAGAAGCGGTTCTGTACCGTTACAAGACCGGCATACCTTGGCGTGACCTACCTGAACGCTTTGGCGACTTCAGAGTGATTCATACTCGTTTTAGTCGCTGGTCAAAAAAAGGCGTATGGAAGCAGGTTTTTAATCAACTCTCTGAACAATCCGATGACGAATATGCCATGCTAGATGCCACGATTGTTAAAGCCCACCAGCACAGTGCTGGAAAAAAAGGGATCAAGCCATTGGACGCAGCAAAGGTGGACTGACGACTAAAATACATACTCGAACAGATGCATTAGGCAATCCTACTGGCTTTTATCTAACAGGTGGGGCAGCTCATGACCTGTGTGGCTCAGATGAATTGCTTGATGTCAGTATTAGCCAAACGTGGCTTGCCGATAAAGCTTACGATGCTGATGCCCGCGTTATTGAACCGATTAAAGCAGTGCAAGGTAATGCAGTTATACCATCTAAGTGTCATCGGCTGCAGCCAAGAGACTTCGATAAAGAGCTTTATAAAGCGAGGCACCTAATAGAGAACTTCTTTGCCAAGATTAAGCAGTATCGTGCGATTGCCACTCGCTATGATAAGTTAGCCAGTCATTTCCTTAGTGCCATTCACTTAGTTTCTTGTGTCGTTTGGCTTAATTGATGACACGCCCTA
>NZ_RRYW01000221.1 GCF_014861365.1 Psychrobacter sp. FME6 | reverse complement strand
ATAGTTGAAAAAAATAAGCAACGCCTTACACTCTTGTTTACCACAACAAAGAGAAAAGGCGTTACTTATGGCTCGTACCATGCTCACTGATGAACAATGGCAAAAGCTGTCTGATATATTGCGACAAATTAACATATATAACAAGCCCAATCTAAGGCGAACAGTCGAAGCGATGTTGTACCGCATACGTATTGGCTGTCCATGGCGCGACTTACCAACCTGCTTTGGCAAGTGGTCTACCGTATATCATCAATACCGCTATTGGCGTAAAACGGGTAAATGGCAACAACTGATGTCCATAATGACAGCAGACTACGATAGTGAATGGTTATTTATAGATGGTAGCGTGGTAAAAGCACATCAGCACAGTACAGGCGCTGCCAGTTGTCGTGATGAAGCCATCGGCACCAGCGTTGCTGGCAATAGCAGCAAGTTACATCTCATGGTTGATGCTTGTGGTAACCCTGTTCATGTGGCGCTGACAGGAGGCCAAGTACATGATTCTAAAATGGCCAACGCTTTAATTAAAAGTACCATCAAAAAAGAGACTAAGGCTGTTGTAGCAGACAGAGGCTATGATAGTAGCGACATAAGAGATTGTATCTTTGAACATTGTGCTGAGTCAGTAATACCCGTTAAGTCCAACTCTAAAAGCAATAACGATACGCTAGATTGGTACTTATATCGTTGTCGCCATTTAGTAGAAAACGCCTTTGCTAGGTTAAAACACTTCAGAGGCATTGCTACACGCTATGATAAGCTTAAAGCCAGCTATGAGGCTGCCGTAATTCTCGCTTGTGTCTTTATCTGGCTGCCGCTGATTTGAATTCTATACAGCCCCTA
>NZ_RRYW01000220.1 GCF_014861365.1 Psychrobacter sp. FME6 | reverse complement strand
TATAGTCAGATGACCACAAAAATGTTATAAAATAAATCAATTAAACGATTACCAGTATAAACGACCATGACTTACTCCCTAGATTATCGCAAACAAGTTTTAAAAAGCTTAGATGAGGGCATGACCTTTGCCGAAGCTGCTGTTTTCTATGATATCAGTCCAACGACTATCCAGAAGTGGAAAAAGCGTCTTCATAGTAAAACCACTCGATATATTAAGCCCTACAAAATAGAGGATGAAGCCCTAGCTCAGGATGTCAAAGACCACCCTGACGATTATCACTATGAGCGAGCACAGCGTTTTAATTGTAGCCCAACAGGCATCAGCAAAGCCTTAAAGCGTATTGGTGTTAGCAAAAAAAAAAGACACTTGAGCATCCCAAAGCTTGTCCACTAAAGAGGGCTCACTACCTAAAAAAACTTAACCACTACATTGCTCAAGGCTTTGCTATTGTCTATATGGACGAGAGTGGCTTTGAAAGTGAAACGATGCGTCCTTGTGGTTATGCACCCATTGGTAGCCCCTGCATTGGCAGTTATAACTGGCAAGCCAAGGAGCGAACCAACGTGATTGGTGCGCTATATGGCAAAATGCTGTTTGCACTCGATTGCTTAAAGAGCAACATCAATAAAGAGGTTTTCTATCACTGGTGCAAGTTCACGCTGATACCAAAGCTTAAGAAAAAATGTGTGATCGTTATGGATAATGCGACCTTTCATAAGCGCGTTCAAAAGCTGCTTAACAGGCATGGTCACAGGCTTCTATTCTTACCACCTTATAGTCCTGACTTAAATCCCATCGAGAAAAAATGGGCTCAAGTGAAGTTTTTACGCCAAGGTTGGATGGAAAATGACTTATCTAAATTGTTTTATGATATTCATCCAAAT
>NZ_RRYW01000219.1 GCF_014861365.1 Psychrobacter sp. FME6 | reverse complement strand
ACGATCTAAGTATAGCTTATTCTGAAATATCTATGCTAATTGATGACACGCCCTAGTTCTGGATTGGTATCGATAAATGGCGTGGATACAGCGACACCCAATGGGGATACAGGGAACCCAGAGACACAGTTAGAAGTGCCGTCAGCGAGTAGCAAGTCTTGCCAGCACTCATCCTTGTAAGCAGGAAAACTTAATGGCGCAAAATCATATTTTGCCATCAAGCCAGTCGGCTGCCAGTAATAAAACAACAGCGGTTTGTGCTGTTCAAAAGCGGAGGAAATCTCGGCATCAAGAGCGGCACCCGTACCGGGATGCGCGTTATTAAACACGCCGTCCAGACCAGTATTTTTGAGCAGGCGTGTATTAAAAATCTCACACGTCCAACCAGATGGACAGTTCATAAAACGTGATTTGCCAGGATTTTCGGGATCTTTAAACAACCCAGCATATTTAGGCAAATCTTGATAGCTACGCAACCCCGGATTTTCTTCCAGTACATATTTAGGAACATACCAGCCTTGTGTCGCGCCGCCTTTGAGCGTATCACCGATGACAGCTACCTTATTCTGTGCAATGGCCTGCTCCATGATTGGCGAGCGTCCAACCCATTGTTCACCAATGACTTGGATATCGTTTTGTGATAGTGCTGTCTCAAGTGCAGGCCCCGCTCCTGGCACCTCTTCAACCGTACAATCATAGCCATCTTCAGCAATATATCTCAGCACGCCAGAGATGAACTGTCCGCTCTCCCACGTCAGTGCGCCAAATTTAATTGGTGACTCACAGGCTGCGGACGCCGACACGGGCAGTAGCAACGCACTCATACACAGTAAACTTAACGCAATCCATTGACGCATGCTCTGTCCTATTTATTATTCGGTGGTGTTCTAAAAAGTATGCTGGCATCAGACATAGCCATAATTGACATAGAAG
>NZ_RRYW01000022.1 GCF_014861365.1 Psychrobacter sp. FME6 | reverse complement strand
AAACGGCACAGCAAGTATCAGAGGCAATGATAGGTATCCTAAAGCCAGTGAGGTTACAGGTTAAGACCATTACCTCTGACAATGGTAAAGAGTTTGCTCAGCATAAGAAGGTGAAACAAAAGCTCTTTAGCGCTTTCTTCTTTGCCGATGCTTATGCGTCATGGCAGCGAGGAACCAACGAGAATACCAACGGCTTAATCAGAGAGTTCTTGCCTAAGGGTTGTGACTTTAGACAAGTCTCTGATAATGAGATACAGGACATTGAGAATAAACTAAACAACAGACCAAGAAAACGCTTAGGGTTTAAAACGCCCAATCAGGTGTTCTATAATATAATTTAGCGTTGCACTTGGTGTGTTAATCTAAGCATCAAGAAACACCTAAACCTGAATGATACGATAATACAGCAGAGTGACAATATGGTTATGATGTAATGGCTTATAACCCTTATATGATGAGATGTTGTAGAGAGAGCTATGCCAATACCTAAATTACTGACACTACTAGCAATGGGATTTATGACTATCAACGCTGCCACAGCGGATGTAACAAAGCCGTCTCAGACACATCGTGCCATGAAAATTACGACCATTACTAAGATGTACGAGCAAGATGTTAGTAATGAAGGCATGGATTATCCTGTGGTGCTAGAGCAATATAGCAATCAAGATCTACAAACCGCTATGAAACTTGAGCGAGATTATTTTGATAGAGAACAGATGAGCTGTCATATAGGCTATGACGTGCTGTGGAATTCACAAGACCCTGATTACGAACAAGACAAGCAGTTTTCAATGACTGAGCAAGGTTTGGTAAAAGTCAGCTTGGCGCATGACAGCAATGTTTACTATGATGTGGCCTGTGATGGCAATCGCGAAAGTGCTGAATGTAAAGTGGCAGACGTAATATTAGATGAAGATGGCGCGTCTTTAAAAAACTATTTACTAGAAACTTGTCGTTAGCCATTAGGTCAAACAATTATTGTTATGAATGCCATGACAATAATTTGAATAGTAATAAATCTTAGATGAAAATCTCACAGGCATAAAACTATAGATAGATATTATTGATTGGTAGCAGTAATAATATATTGGGCAGGTAATTATTCAGAAGCTAGTTTCTAAGACCGTTGGTTTGTTTTCGCATAATGTATATTATGTTAAACTAAGGGTACCATACAATAAGTTCATATAATTATACTTTTATGGAATTAGGTTTACGGTGTTAAATCACCATTGAAGCTGTACAGCCTCACTTCATAGGTCAAAAACTCCTGCGTGTTATTACTTATATAGCACGCAGGGCTGAGCCTTCAACAGTTATATGATTAATAAAACCCTTGGCTCAAATCAAAAATCCATCGTTGCTGAAAGCATAAATGTACGCGGATCACCTAAGGCAAGATCGTTGTAAGATGCCGTTGTCCAGTATGCCTTATTCATCACGTTATCAACACGTGCTCGAATGGTAAGAGGGGTTTGATTAACAGAAGTTAGATAACGTGCTCCAATATCGTATGTGGTGTGACCTGGTAACGACTGTATATTATCATTTTCAAGATATTGTTTAGATACAGCATTTGCATTCGCTGTTAGCGTTAAATTTTCTATAAAAGGTAAATCCCACTCTGCCCCAATTTTAGATTGCCACTTTGGAACACCTGCAGCTTGATTGCCTTCATTAACACCATTATTTGTTTTAGTTAACTTCGCATCAATATAGGTAATACCACCCATCAAGCGTACACTCTCAGCAGGCGAGCCAAAGAACCCCCACTCTACACCTCGATTACGCTGTTCACCAGCATAAGAGAAAACATTGGTATCTGTATCGGTATAACTATTGGGTTTTTCAATTTCGTAGAGACTAAGGGTATGAGTAAACTCGCCACGATCCATTTTTATTCCTATTTCCTTTTGTTTCGTTTTATAAGGAGCAAATATTTCACCTGAGTTTTCTGCACTTGTTGGTGCTGTAGCGCCTTTACTTAGCCCTTCTATATAGTTCGCATACAAAGAAGTCTGATCCGTCATCTTTATAAGAAACGCCACTGACGGCGTTATAGCGCTTTCATCATACTTAGTACCTGAGGATAAGATACCTCCCGTTTGTTCTGTTTCTAGCTGCTGATACCGAGCACCTAAGGTGAGTTGGTATTTATCCTGATCAAACGATAAGGTATCTGCAATTCCGTAGCTAGTTAAACTTGTGTCAGTCGTCAATAACAGCGGTACGTCAAAATTTAGGCTAGGAGTTTCCCATACTGGATTATAAATATTAGTGTCATATGTATAAGTGGCGTCAAAGGACTTAGCATTTAAATTGTACTCTTCATTGTAACGGGTAACATTCGCCGCAAGCTGATGCTCAATAGCTCCTGTCGAAAAATTGCTGTTCAGCCCTACTTCCATAGAGACTCTTTCATTATCATCAGCAACGTATCCAATCGTCGTATTTATATCTCCGTCAGAATTATATACCTGCGCCTTTGCTGCACTGAGCCCTTTAAACTCCATTTTATTAGCACCTAAGGCGGCATAGACAGTCGTTTGATCAGTCACATCGAACTCACCGCGTGTGATTGCGCCTTTTGTTTTAGTATCATAAAAAGCCCAGCTTGGGTTCAATAACGTATCTGGATCTGGTGCACTAGGAATATCAACTCCTGATGCTACCGTGATGCCTCGAGTCGGACCATCGACATGTTCTGTCGTAGCATAAAGGTCAGCTGAAATTCGCGTACGTTCGCCTTTCCAGTCTAAGGCAAGAGAGCCTACTTTAGCCTCTTTATCTTGGTCATTAATCGCACTTTCACCATCTCTATAAGCACCGTTTACACGCACACCAAACTGTTTGTCTTCACCGAATCGGCGACCAACATCTACACTCCCACCAAGCTGCGAGTCTGATATATACTTAGTCGTCAATCGAGTGAGTGGCTCATCACCTGCTCGCTTAGTGACTAGATTCACAGAGCCACCTACAGAGCCGTTAGGTGACATACCATTGAGCATTGCTGACGGACCTTTGAGTACCTCAACACGCTCAAACATTTCAGGTGAACTGCGGTAATAAGGCGCCATACCAGACAATCCATTTACTGTCACATCATTACTATTCGAAGCAAAACCACGGATAGAATAACTTTCAAGATTTTCTCCACTTCCTCCACTGGTATAAACAGAAGGATCCGTTGCAGCAATAATCTCACTAATATCTGTGGCTTGCTGATCCTCAATAAATTTATCAGTATAACTAATGGCACTAAATGGTGTTTCTAAAAAGTCTTTGTTTCCCAAAAATCCAACATGATTGGTATAGGTTACTTGCCCTCCAGAATAGGTTTGATTATCGTTGCCTTCAGCCACTACTGTTATCGCTGGTAGTGTGGTAGTTGGTATCTCTTGATTGGCTCCTAAATCTATATTTTGGTTTTGCTGTTCGGTATCCAATTCATTAACTTGCTGACTGCTGGTTAGGTCGCTATCTTCCTGTGCATAAGCTGATGGCACACATATAAATACAGTCCCAGCCGCTATACCTAAAGCCATCGCAAGCTTTGCCGATACAATATAATTAAGGGCGAAAGACGGTTTGGTCTGTGTCGTCCATCGTTTAACATTACTTTTATGATTTAGCTGCTGAAGTTGATACATAAAAACATCCTCTTATTTTTGTAAAAATATAAATACGAATAAAAACACAAATAATAATCATTAATAATTTTAGATAAAAAACTTTCTGCTTCTCATTTAATTATTTACTGGCTCTACGTTCAAAACCTCTTTCGTCTTAGAATATATCTATGAAATTGACGGATAACCTTTGAGGACATCGTCCATGATGATGTTTAATGAGGTTGGACTAGCTGCTGCTATATACCACGCGTCGGCATCAACAAACACAACGTTACCGTTTTTCCACGCTTTGGTTTGACGCAGTAAAGGATTGCTTACATCATTAGAACTGATAGTCGCGCGATGTTCCATAACTGCAGTACGGTCAACGATATAAATAATGTCAGGATCTGCCTGCTGTATAAACTCACTAGAAATCGGCTGACCATGCAGACTGGTATCTTCAAGTGTGCTTGCAGGCTTGACACCTAAGTCATTAAAGATAAAACCATAGCGAGAATGTACGCCAAAATTACTAAAAGCCCCATTATTATGCAGTACTACCAGCGCTTTTTCTGGGCGATTCTTTGTTACTGCTTGTACGTCTTGTACCCTTGCTTCTAGCTGCGCGACCTGCTCTTTTGCCAATGCTTCTTTATCAAAAATCCTACCCAAAGCTAATAAGTGATTTTCGACATTTTCGACATGTCGCGCCTGACTGTCTTTAAAACTCACATCGAAATGTAGCGTTGGTGCAATCTCGGACAACTCTTCATAGTTTGCCGCATGTAGTGGGGTCATCAAAATAAGATCAGGGTGTAGCGCATATATGCGTTCCATATTGGGCTGAACAATTGCACCTAAATCCTCTATGTCAGCATTTTTTTTGTATTGAGCCAAAAAATGCGGCACATAGTCTTTGACCATACCTGCAATCGGTACACCAAGCTGGTCTAGAAAGTCAGCTTCGTTCATATCAAGTACGGCAACCCGCTGCGGACGATGATCGAGCACGGTCGTACCAAGCTCATGCTCGATGGTTATGGGAGTTTTTAGCGCCTGTGACGCTGCAGGCTCATGAGATTTTTGTTCACAGCCTTGTAGAGGAATAGATGCCATGATGGCAAGCATCCATACCCAACCTTGTTTTTTTACATTCATATACTCACTCCTGATAAATTGAAGTAGTTGCATAAACAACCACGTTCACTACGAATAATCTCAAACTCAAGATCATACAATTCACTTAAGTTACTTTCTGTCACCACCTGCTCAGATGAGCCACTAAAACTTAGTGTCCCATTTTTCAATGCTACAATATGATCTGAATAATTGGCCGCAAAATTGATATCGTGAATTACCAAAATCACCGTCCGACCCTGTTCATCACATAACCGCCGTAGCGCTTGCATGATGTGTACTGCATGCTTCATATCCAAATTATTCAAAGGCTCATCCAGTAATAACACATCCGTTTGCTGAGCGATGGTCATTGCCAAAAAAGCCATCTGCCGTTGGCCACCACTCAATTCATCTAAATAAGCGTGACGCAAGGGCGCTAACGCCAAAAACTCAATAGCTTCATCAATGATATGGCGATCTTCTGCCGTCAACGCACCACGGCTATACGGAAAGCGCCCAAAAGAAATCAGCTCCTCCACCGTTAAACGCAGATTAAACCCAGGTGACTGACGTAGGGTGGCGACGTGATGAGCGTACTCAGAAGTACGAATGTCACTGATATCACGACCTTCCAATAAAACCTTACCGCCACTTGGTTCTAGTAGTCTGGCCATTATCATCAATAGCGTAGATTTTCCAGCCCCATTAGGGCCAATTAATGACGTCACCCCGCCTTTAGGAAAAGCCAAACTGATCTGGGACAGAACACTTTTGTTGCCATAGCTTTTATATACATTGTTAATCGTAATCATGTAAACCCTCTGGTACGAACCGTCAGCGCTAGAAAATAGATACCACCCACAAGGTTGACAAGAATACTGACGCTGGTTTTGTAATTAAAGACATGCTCAACAAAAATCTGAGCCACTAAAAAGATAGTAAGCGTAATGGCGCAGGCCATCGGCAAAGTGACCTTATGGCGGTTACTGCCTGCAAGCACATACGCAATATTGGCAACAAATACCCCCATGAACACCGTAGGGCCAATCAAGCTTGTGGACACTGCTACCAAAATAGCAATAAATGCCAAATACCTTTTGACATACTTGGTATGATTCACCCCAAGGGATTGTGCCTGCTCACGACCCAAAGCTAACACATCTAATATAGGCAAGGTTTTGCGGCCAACCCATAGTGCGGTTGCAACCGCAAGTACCCCATAAAACAACGTCTCAGGCTGAGATCGATTAAATGAGGTATAACTCAAACCCTGAAAAACAGAAAACTCGCCAGGGCTGATACGCAATTGAATAAACTGAGTCACCGTGCCAACCACCATGGTCAGTACCAAACCAAATAATAGTAAGGTGTAAACATCGTTTTTACAGCGTGGAAACAGCCCGTGGTGCAGTGCCCATGAATACGCCAGCATCAACGCGATAGAGACTATAAAGTTGCCACTCACTCCCAAAAACAGTAACCCTTGTGTGCCCATCAAAAAGAGCAATAGCACTTGCCATAGCAAATAGACCGCTTCGTAACCCATGATCGAAGGCGCTAAAATCCGATTGCCCACAATCGTCTGAAAAATGATGGCTGAAAAAGCCAAGCAAACACTACCCAAAATAATAGTGGCCAAGCGAATCAAGCGCTTAGGAATCAAATAATCAAAATCCAAACCTGAACCGATGAATAAAAAAATAAGCGCCAAGACGATAATCAATACAAACATCGTCCGAAACTTTATAGTTACCGTCATCTGACACCCCTCATAATCAGCATGAGGAAGACCACGCCACCAAGCCCGCCTGCCGTAAGACCAATGGGCACCTCAAAGGGATAAATGACCAATCTGCCAAACACATCACACAGCAGCAGCAGACAGGCGCCGCCGAGCGCCACAATGGGCAGCGTGCGCGATAGGTTCTCTCCATACTTTAATGCCACCAAATTGGGTACGACCAACCCCACAAAAGGTATCGCACCGATGGTGATGACTGACGCGGCGACGGTCACTGACACCAGTATGAGACCCAAAGCGGCAGTGGTGACATAACTCAGCCCCAAACTGGCCGCCATCTCCTCACCCATACCGACCACCGTAAAGCGATGCGCGTAGACATAAGCGAGAACAATAATGGGCAAGATAATATAAATCAGCTCATAGTGACCTTGAACCACCCGCGAAAAATCCCCCAACAACCAGCCTTGCATGCTTTGCAAAATATTGTGTTGGTAGGCATAAAACTCAGCGATGGCGCTAAGCACACTGCCATACATCAAGCCAAGCACAGGAATCAGCACAGAACGCTTAAGCTGAATGCGGCTGATGATATAAATAAAAATCAGACTCGCAGCAAAACAAAAGACCAGCGCAAACATCATCTTACTGCCCGTACTCGCATTAGGAATCATCGTCAGTGACACTAAAATGCCAAGTTTGGCGGCATCCATTCCCCCTGACGTTGCAGGCTCAACAAATTTGTTACGCACGATATGCTGCAAAATAACGCCACTGACTGACAGCCCTACCCCTGTCAGTATCAGCGCAATCAGCCGTGGTATACGACTGGCCGTGAGCGTCAGCCATGCGTCCGTAGAAAAAGAAAATAATTCCGACCACATTATCTGTTTGGTGCCAATCATAAGAGAGGCCAGACATAACGTGGCAAATAAAACCGATAACCTAAATATCATGAAAAATCTGCTGCGCTTGAGAATAGAGTTTCACTCATAAGCGTCAGTGGTAACAAAGCAGTGTTAGTGATGCGCCAAACGACAGCTATTGTCATCAACGACAAAAATATCGCTGTAAATATAGCCATACTTAGCAGATGTTTGGCACCGTCTAACAAAATTCAGCTGTTTTAACACATCTTATCGGCATCATCAGACCGATACAGACATACCCCACTATACTTATAATAAAAAACAGAAAAAAAACTGTGCTTATCGTCAGTAAGACAGCACCCCCATTGATTCACCACCAAACACATAAGTGGTTTACTTCTTTATCTTGATCAACATACCCTAAGCGTCATCACCGATCTAAGAGCGCATCTTCAGGAATACCATACGTTTGAAAAGCCGTGCCGCTCGCAATGCGATACGCCTCGCGACCCAATAACTGATTGATAATCACTGCATTGCGATTGGCACCAATACCCAAATCTGGAGAACCGACCCCTTGTTGGAATATTTCTGAATTTTGTATAAATATTCGTCCCAAACCTGCATCACACCTAAGTGCCGTAAAGTCTTCTTGCACTATAAAATCCTCATTACTATCCGTTGCCAGTACCGACCCTTTTAATTGCGTCAGCCATTGTGGCCAGTCATGCACATAACCGACAGCAGCAATCACGGCGTCTGTCTCTAGGGCAAAGCGCTGCGCTAGTTGCGTGTGCAAACACTTGATCTCAAGCGCCCCTGATTGGACATTTTTTGCAATAGCTTCTACTTCGCAGTTGGGATGTAGTGATAAACCCGTAGGCTTGCCACCGATGGAACGCTCGTACAGCAGATCATATATATCGGCGATGGTTGAGTAGCTGATTCCTTTATATAACAGCCCTTGATTCCCTGAGATGTCACGGCGTTTTTCTCGAGACAGGCTTTGGAAGTACTGCATATAAGCGGGTGTAAAGCACTCTTGACCAAGCTTTGAGGATTCCATAGGATGAAAGCCTGCTGAGCGGCTGATCCAGCGAACGCCCGCCCCTGCGGCAACTTTCGTAGGCGTCAATGATCTTAGCAGTGCCAGTACACATTCAGCCGCACTTTGTCCTGAACCAACGACGGTCACTTTTTGGCATTGCGCTAAGGCTTGTTGTAAGGAGGCAAACTCTGCCGCATGCTTGACCAAGGGATGATTACTTTCGGACAGCCATTTGGGTATATTTGGTCTTGTACCAATACCAATGGCCAGATTGGTGCTGCGATACTGTTTTTTCTCTCCTTGTGTTTTTCCTCCTGATGCTGATGTACTGTCGACGACAAAGTGATCTTGCTTGGCATCATAAGTGACATTGTCAACATGCTCACCAAAATGGCAGCTGGGTAACTGCGTGGCGGCCCAGCGGCAATAGTGATTGTATTCAACGCGCGGGATTAAAAAGTGCTCATAGTAATAAAACTGGTATAAGCGGTCATGCTGATGCAAATAGTTTAAATAGCTCAGCCTATGACATGGATCTGCCATCGTGACAAGATCGGCAAAAAAAGGAACTTGCAGCGTCGCACCAGACAAAAGCAGTCCTTTATGCCACTGAAACTCGTGCTTACGCTCTAAAAACTTCGCCTGAATAGTACGATGCTCTAAGAGCAATGCCGCCAAGCCCAAATTAAAGGGTCCAATACCAATACCAATAATGTCGGCAATTTTTTTATTCATTGTGCATAAACCCTTAATGTCAAACGATTCCAATATTCAATAGTGCTGATTTTTAAGCAGCGGCATGTCTCTTTTGCAGCGCTTTGTTGCGCGTGCTACCCAGTCTTTAAGAGCCGCTGCACCTCGCTCACATCGCGGCAATGCAGTAGCTGCGCTGGCGAGAGCTGCACGGCATAAGTATCATAAAGGCGCTTTGAGATGGTTTTGAGGTGCTGAGGACGCAGACCAATGGTCATAAAATTCATGGTTTTATCGACAGGGGTATCACTCACCTGACCGATGGTATCCAAGTAAATATCAAATAGGGCTTGCTGACAAAACGTGGTAGTCACATCAGCGTTTTGCTCTGTAGCGACAGGCAGATATGACGAGACATCAAAGTGAAAGGCTTGTGAGGCAACCATTTGATGTATCGCGGTATCGATAGCCTGCAACAAGCAGTCAATGGTCTTGGTGGCAATGGCTTTGGGCACATGATCGATATCAAACACGAGCGCGCCATCACGCTGGGTGGTAAAGCGAATGTCAATCGCGACCTGCGGCGTTTGGGTTAATCCACGCTCTAAACGCATTGGCGTATCTGCTGTAAGAACTGGCCAAGACAAACCATTGGTAATCACGATAGGCAACACAGGTGCGGCATTGAATTTTTCAAAGAGCAATCGCGCCAAATCTACTCCTGAAAATGACAAATGCTGTAAGCTTTCGAGCACATCGACTTGCAAACTTGAAGCTTGCTGAATGAAGTTTTTTGTACCAACTGCCCACTCAACCGCTATAAACGTGGAGTTATTGACTAGCGTCCCTGTGTATAAGGGTAAAACAGGCACCGCAACCACGATGGATTGCTGTACCTGCACTTGTGTCTGCACTTGTGAGAGCAGCTCTAGGATGAGCGCCATAATCACAGAGTTTTTGAACAGCCCTTGTTTTGCCCCAATTTTTCCCAATTGCCGAAACGTATCTGCTGGTACGACCAAACTGCGGCGCACAAAATGGGCAGCGCCCAGCTCATTTAATGGTCTGATCCATGGCAATGCAGGCACATTGGTAACGTTAGACAGCTTTTGTACCCAATAAGCCATATCCACTGCACGAGAAGCCGCTTTAGATTCAGTTTCAGCAGGCGTGTCTATTGTCACAGTGGGCATCGTCATATATGTGGTTGTGGCAGACGGCGCTGCAAACAGCTCAAGCATTAAAGACGCGATCGCACGGCCATCAAGAATGAGTGCATCAAAACGTATAAAGAGGCGCAAAAAGCCATCTGTTAAATGAAAAACCGTGATGTTCCAAGGCGCACCCTGCAAATCAAACATTTGGTGCGTATACGTCTCTCGATAAGACTGTAGATAGGTAGTGGCTTCTTTGGCTGAGAGGTGGTGCAGATCAATCTCTTGTAGATTGATACAGATATCATTACACACATACTGAGTCAATGTGGTCACATTGATATGAGTGCGTAGACTCTCATGCCGCTTAACAATATCCGTCAAGCGCTGCTTGAGCACAGCCATATCCATACGACCATAGTATTCACGGAACTCCTGCATGGCAACGCCGCCAAGCGGTATCTGCGTCGTACGACCAAGCAGATAGGCTTCTTGTATCGCGGATAATGGCTGCTCGTCAGTCATTATGATTTTGTGATTGGCTGGCTGCTCGCTTTGATGACAGGTTTGCAGCTCAGGTTGATAAATAATGCTTTTGGGCAGTTGATTAAATACCATATCAAGAACAGCAGGATTTTGACCGACTTCTCTCAATAAGCCGATAAATGAGTGAAACAGTACGGTGACCCACACCAGTGGTAATGTGTCCAAACGTATGTCCCAATTCACCAGTACGCCATTCTCCACGCGCACCACCTGAGCATCCAATGCAACCTGCGGACCTTGAGATGTTGTCCATATAATGTCACCAAAAGCTTGTTTGACATTTTCAGAAAACAGCACCCCTTGTGGCAAATCCAAAGCGGCAGTAAACACCACGGGCGTCTGCTGGGCAGCACCATGATAGCGAGATAAATCCCTCATGATATTGATACCCGCGTAATGGGCATGGTCTAGCAGCTCAATCATTTGATTAGCCACATCTTGACAAAGCATCCCCAAGGTTTTGGCTGCCGCTATGTCTATATTGACAATGACAAAATTAGAAAAATCGCCAATACACTGGTCAATATGCTCTACCACAGGCGCGCGCCAAAAGGTTGGGACATTGAGTCTAAAGAAAGTATCTTGGGTGGCCTGACTCAAGGCAAAAGCGAACAGACCAAGCATCATGCTAGAAAAAGTGATTTTTCGCTGACGCGCCAGCTGGCGTAACACTTTGTACTCCACACTTGTCAGTCGCTCACTGAGACAATGACTCTGCGCCGTTTTTGCTGCGTTATCACTCACTGGTAATGAGGGCATTGGGGCGATATCTGGAAGACGCGCCCGCCACCATGTTTTGTCTCTATGATGGCGCTGCTTGATGCTTGCATCTGCTTGCATTGCCTCATACCAATCAAAAAAGCAGACAACGGGCTTAGTAGTGGTGACTACACCCTGATAACACGCCGCTAAATCTTCTATCAACTGACAAAAGCTAGAGGGATCGACTGCGATCATATCCGTGTCAATATGCAAACGAAAGTTTGATTGATTGATAAGACTGACTGAGTACCTTGCCGTTTGACCACTGGTCAAATCCAGCTGCTGGTGCGTCCATTGCTCGCGTTTATCTTCCAAATACTGTACTTGATTTTGGGCAGTTAGCACGCTCAAATCATCAATTTCAAGCAGGGTTTTTGGTACAGATTCGGCAATAGTAGGAATGCCATCTGAGCTGAGGCGCATTCTCAAGATGGAGTGCCTCAAATGCATATGCTGTAAGGCCGACTCTAGCTTTTGTAAATCAATTGACTGCCCATCAAATTCTACATAAAGATGGGCGGCCACCCCACCTAAAAACTCAGATTCGCTGATACGGCCAAACCAGCAGGCTGCTTGCATGGGAGTTAATTCACTCATGATGTGCTTACTCAGTTGACAAAATAATATATATGAGGCACTGTATCACAAATAATAATCATTAGCATTAACATTTACAAACAATAATTGATGATTATTTTTTTATTGCTCTAATATCCCTTCTTTTAACATGACATAGCACCGTTCCGCTAAGGTTTTGAGAATATGATTAAACCGCTTATTAAATTTTATCCTTGGCCAAAAAACAGAGCGCAGCACTATATTGCCCAAGGCTACTGGATCAATGAACCACTGACACATATCCTGTCTCAGCGTTGCGCCAGCGACCCTAATGCGACGGCGCTGATTTGCGGTGATCGTCAGATCAGCTATCAAGCGTTAGATGATTTATCTACCCATCTAGCCCGTCGCATCAGCGCTCAAGGTGTTGGCAAAGGAGACACCGCCTTGGTGCAGCTGCCCAACACGGCTGAATTTTATATTGTTTTTTTTGCGCTATTAAAAATAGGCGTCGCTCCCTTAAATGCGCTTTATTCCCATCGGCAGCATGAACTACGAAGTTTTTGTCAGCAAATTAAGCCACAGTTGCTGATCGTGTCAGCGACTCACGAGGTCTTTAAAAACGACGACTTTATTAATGAGCTTCATGCCACTGATCTGAGCCCGCAGCTTGTCTTAACACTGAATGACACCGCACACACTGCCAGTAAATACAGACTGGAGACATGGATAGCAGCCAGCGATATGGTGGATACTGATGATACGCATCCTGTGCTCTACTCGCCTACCCCCGCCGACGAGGTGGCTTTTTTTCAGTTGTCTGGCGGTAGTACGGGTACGCCCAAGCTGATCCCGCGCACACATAACGACTATTATTATAGTGTCAGAGCGAGTGCTGATATTTGCAGACTAGATACTGATACGCGGCTGCTCTGCGCGCTACCGGCACCGCACAATTTTATGATGAGCTCTCCTGGCGCGCTTGGTGTGCTGTATGCAGGAGGCACAGTCGTTATGGCACCTGATCCTGAGCCTTTAAGTTGCTTTTCAATCATTGCGCGTTATGGTGTCACTATGGCGTCACTAGTACCAAGTGCGGTTGTGGCGTGGATAGAGCAAGCGCCTAAACACGCAGCACAGCTGCAAACCTTGCAGCTGATACAGGTTGGTGGGGCAAATTTTCCTGAGACACTCGCACGAAAAGTGCCCACGGTATTTGGCTGTGCTTTACAGCAGGTCTTTGGTATGGCTGAGGGGCTGGTGAATTACACTCGCTTGGATGATGATGCTGAGCAAATATTCACCAGCCAAGGGCGACCGATAAGTCCAGATGATGAGGTGATGATTGTTGATGAGCAAGGCAACCCTGTCCCAGAGGGTGAGGTGGGCATGTTGACTACCTGCGGGCCTTACACTTTTTGCGGATATTACCAAAGCCCTGAGCACAATGTTAACGCATTTGATAAGAATGGCTACTATACCTCTGGTGACTTGGTACAGCGCACCCCTGAGGGAAATTTGCGCGTTGTGGGGCGCGTCAAAGACCAAATCAATCGTGGCGGCGAGAAGATCGCTTCAGAGGAAATTGAAAACCTCATTCTTACACATCCTGATGTGTTAAACGCCGCGCTCATCGCCATCACCGACCCGCGACTTGGTGAAAAAAGTTGCCTCTATATCATTTCTCGTGATCCTAATATCAAAGCCTCGACGTTACGGCGTTATTTACTAAACACAGGTATTGCTCAGTATAAGATTCCTGATCGTTTCAAGTTTATTGAGTCCATGCCCTTAACCGCCGTGGGCAAAACCGACAAAAAAGCCCTGCGTACCTTTCAATTACTGTAATAGTTTTATGACCATTCCAACACTTTCAAACTCAATAGCGAGCCTTGTATGACCATCAAAACCCTCTCCGATTACCCCATGCCGCAGCCTGAAAGCTATCCTACCAATAAAGTAAATTGGCAACTCGATGCCAAACGAGCCGTACTTCTAATCCATGATATGCAGCGTTACTTTATCAGTTTTTATGAGACGGACAGCACACTTATCAATACCTTGATCCATCATTTGACCCGCCTGCGCCAATGGGCTTATAACAATGACGTC
This sequence comes from Psychrobacter sp. FME6, assembly GCF_014861365.1. Taxonomy (GTDB): domain Bacteria; phylum Pseudomonadota; class Gammaproteobacteria; order Pseudomonadales; family Moraxellaceae; genus Psychrobacter. Next base: position 24,234 of record NZ_RRYW01000022.1, on the reverse strand, counting down.
CCTGTGGTATATACCGCCCAGCCTTATGAGCAGCCAGAGGAGGACCGCGCCCTACTCAATGCCATGTGGGGCGCAGGCTTGCCAGCAGCGACAGCCGATCAGCAATCTATCGTCGATCCGCTCACGCCAGCTGACACAGATATTGTCTTGACCAAGTGGCGCTACAGCGCGTTTGCCCGCTCAGACTTGCAGGCGCGTATGCAAGGCTGGAACCGTGACCAGCTAATTGTAGGCGGGGTTTATGCCCATATTGGCTGTATGGTGACCGCTATAGATGCGTTTATGAGTGACATTCAATGCTTCTTAGTCGGTGATGCGGTTGCTGACTTCTCAGAAGCGGAGCATCGCATGGCACTACAGTATGTGTCTTCGCGTTGTGGTCACGTGCTAAATACCGAGGCGATCGTCGGGGAAAAAACAGACAAGATTACCAAACAGTGGCTTCATACCCGAGTTGAGCAGCTCATTGAGGAAAAAGAAGAGATAGACCCTGAGGAGAATTTAATTGTCTACGGGTTAGACTCGCTTAGAATCATGCAGCTTGCCGCCGAGTTTAAAGGATATGGCGTTGATATCGGTTTTGAAGAGATTGCACGCAATCCAACCTTGTCTAACTGGTGGGATTTGATACAACAGCAGCAAAAATCAGCCTAAATAATCCCCCTAGGTAAAAGGATATGAAGAACGTGAGTGATGACCATTTAGAGGGTGTTTGTATTCCCAACTATACTCCCAACCAAGACGCTGCATTTGCAAACGTCATATTGCATGACTATCTTGATGCGATTAGGACCAATGTATTGGTCACACCGCCAAATAAGACCGCGCTTATTTTTGCCGACCAATCGATCAGCTATCATGAGGTGGGGCATCATGTGGCAGTAATAATGGCCATATTTAGGCAGCAAGGCATTCGTGCTGGGTCTGTTGTGGCCATTTGCTTGCACAAAAGCCCTGAACATATCTATACCACGATTGCATGTGCCTTAATGGGTATCGTTTGGCTGCCTATTGATATCCAAGCACCGCGATCAAGGATTGACTACTTACTGACCAACAGTCGCGCCGACTTTGCCGTCAGTCAGGGACCACTATCGCCGCTATCTGGTATTCAAATAACGACCATTGATATTGATGCCGCGCGTGGTCATAACGACCCGATAAATCTGCTTGACTGGTCTTGTACCTATGATTTAAGCCGTCGACCTGCTTACTATCTCTATACTTCGGGTAGCACAGGAAAGCCAAAATGTGTGGTCTTAAACAATCAGGCAACTGCCAATGTCTTGCAACAAACCATAGCACACTGGGATATCACTCATAACGATGTCTTTATGGCTATCACGCCTTTTCATCATGACATGTCTGTATTCGATATTTTTGCGCCCCTATCAGTGGCAGCAACGCTGGTCATCCCAACTACCGAGCAGCAAAAAGATGCGGGTGCATGGGCAACATTGATCGCCAAACATCACATCACACTGTGGTGTAGCGTGCCTGCCATTGTTGATATGTTACTGACGGTGAGTGGTCATGATCAAATCAAGACCCTGCGCTTCATTGCCCAAGGTGGTGACTATATCAATCCATCTATGGTTACCCTGCTCAAACAGACCTTGCCTCAAGCGCGGCTGTTTTCTTTAGGCGGGCCGACAGAAACCACCATTTGGAGTATTTGGCATGAAATCCTTGACGACGATCAACACACCATTCCATACGGGAAGGCCTTAGCACACAACCAGTATCACATTCTAAATGAGCAGCACGCGCCTTGTGAGGCTGGTACTATCGGCACCATGTATATGTCTGGCATCAATTTATCAAATGGCTACTTATTGGATGGAGAGACACATCACAATGACTTTGTGCCCATTAAAACGATAAATGGCGGTGTGGTCATGGCCTTTAAGATGAGTGATTTGGGTTATTATCGAGATGATGGCGCAATTATATTCTCAGGACGCAAGGCAGGCTATCTCAAGGTCAAAGGCGTACGCATTGCAGCATCTGAAGTTGAAAATGCATTATCTAGCCATCCTGCCATTTATCATGCCGTGGTGATCAGCTGCACAAACCCTACCACCGATATCAATGAGCTGGTGGCGCTTTACACCATCGACAATACGCATGACATAAGCAATACCAACTGCGTGTCCAAGCAACAGCTGAGCGCTGTTGATCTAAGAGTCTATCTAAAAGATCAGCTACCAAGCTCTCACATTCCCTCTAAGTTTTTATTAATAGGTGACATACCGCTGACAGCGAACAGTAAAGTCGATCGCAACAAACTACTAAGCCTAGCACAGGAACGATTATCTATAGCGCCAACGCCTGTCATAGCGGGCATACCCACTGATCCCAACCTGTCAGCAGAAGTGATTGATGCCATTTTGACCTTATTTAAAAGCCATCTATCCGAGCACCAAACGCAAATGCTGAGGGGCGATACGCAACTGTTTGCTTTAAACCTAAAACCCAAACAGTTGATGACCATTGCCACACAGCTGTCACAGCAGCTGAATGTCTCGCTTGATTTTTATTCACTGGTGGCCTGTAAAACACTGGGTGAGGTAATGACAAAAGCACAGCTTGCTTTAGACCGTCCATAAAGCTACGCTACATAAAGAGGATCTAAAAAGGGTTTACCGCAGTAAACCCTTTTTAGATCCTCTTTATCTTTTTTATGTTCTTTTTAAGTGCTCATAGCACCGTGCTAGCACCCTAATGTCGCACCACCATCCACCACTAGATCCTGCATGGTGATGTGTGACGATTGATCGCTTATAAAAAACATGATCGCGTTGGTGATGTCTTTAACCTGCGCTATTTTTTGTAGCGGTATGCCAAGTTTATACTGTTGAAGACTGCCCGTAATGGTGGTTTGCTCGCCATTGTCATCTGTCCATAGCTGCGTTTGCATCGCCGTTCCCGTTGATCCTGGTGACACCACATTGGCTCTGACACCATATTCAGCCAGCTCTAATGCCACTGTCTTTGTGAAGTAAGTCAGTGCCGATTTTGATGCTCCGTAGGCGGACATATTGATACGCGGCATCGTGGCGGCATTGGATGACACCACAACGATACTGCCACTGCGTTTTTCTTTAAAATAAGGCGTCAATTTTTGGCAGAAGTGAAAAAAAGAAAACACATTTACCGCAAAGGTATCCAGCCAATCTGTCGATGATATATCATCGTGCTGTCCCAAATGTAGGACACCTGCAACATGAATAAAATAGTCAGGAGGACTGACCGTTAACAGTGTCTTGCATAAGTGCATAATCTGCTGTTCATCTCGAATATCGCAAATGTGTACCTGCTGTTGTAGTGCAGCGGGCAGCTTGTCTTTGGTCTTATCGATACCGATGACCTCAACATCCTCGTCCAACAGGCGCTGCATCACATCTGCGCCAATGCCTTGATTGACGCCCACCAGCCACGCGTTTTTTTTTGTCACAGTGTGGTTTGTCATCATGCTAATCCTTAAGTGGGTTTGAGTGGGTTACGCACTGGTGTCACAGAGGCGTAGTATGGTTTTCATTTTATCTTCTGTCTCACGCCACTCCGACTCTGGGTCAGACCCTTCGACGATACCAGCACCCGCATATAACCGTAATTTTTTATCATTCAGTAGCCCGCAACGAATTGTGACGACCCACTCGCCATTGCCTTCTGCATCCATCCAGCCCACCAAGCCTGTGTAATAGCCGCGCTCATAACCTTCATGCTGCAATATAAAATCTTTGGCCAATTGCGTTGGTGTACCACACACTGCGGGGGTTGGGTGTAGTTTTAATGCCAAACTCAAAGCGTTGGGCGCAGCTTTTTTTAGTGTGCCTTGTAATGTTGAGGACAAATGAAACATGGTCGAGGTTTCAATCACTTCTGGAAACTCAGACATACTCAGCGTCACACAGTCTGCCACCAGGTTGCGCGATATATTTTCGACAACGATTTTATGCTCGTGCTGATCCTTAATCGACTCATGCAAGGCTCGTTGGTTTCTTTGATTGTGCTCTAAGCTATCACGCTTGGGTCTAGAGCCCGCTAAAGGATTGCTCTTAACGAGTCGATCATTTTTAGATAATAGTAACTCTGGGCTCGCCCCTAGTAGGTACTGTTGATTGTCTACGGGGATCACAAAGTTATAAGCGGTTGGGTTCTTATCTAGCAAGGCGTCTAAATAAAAGGCTAGGTTCTGCGACTCATCAAAACTAACATCCACCGCTTGTGACAGTACTATTTTTGTTAGCTCTGTATTTTTGAAAGTCTCTAACGCATAGTTGACGGTTTTTTTAAACTTGTCTTGATCCACCAGTAATGTCTTATTCTTGATGTGCGTCTCGTCTTTTATCAGATCAGATTTTTTGGTTTTTTTGTCCGACTTATCGTAGTCACTATAAAAATTTAATACCGCGTCATTTCTGATATCAAAAGGAATAGCAGCAATTAAGATTGGATTTTTATCGCCATTATTTTTCATCTCTTTAAAACGATCAGCGATACGCTGATTAAAATGTACCGTATCTGCTGCAGGTGTCATTAGCGTCTGCGAAAAATGCTTGCCGATCAGGTGATACTCCTTTGTGGAAAAGCAGGCAGAATATGATTCATGATTCGTCGGTGTTTCTAAATAGTGTTGTAAAGACATAATTGATATCTCACTGTGGTTATTGATGCATCGATCATTATTGCTACTTATTTTTATTAAATATAAATATTAATGATAGTAATTTTGATAATTATTATCATTTGTAAATTGTAGGCGGTACTTGTTTTGATATCTTTACGATAGAGAGCAGATGGTGATGATATGCTGCCCTGTCATCCTCCAATGCACTTGCATCACCGTTTGGGTCAGTCCGTTTGCTTGTACCTTCTGCGTGCCATCGATGATGGTAAAAGTCATAACCTCACCAGACACGCCTATATACTCAAACGCTAAAAAACTCAGTAATATATTGTATTTGGCGTATATCGCCTTAATGAGGCTCTCTTTAGCAGAAAATATCGTTAAATAGATATAATGCTTTGGATGTATGCCACACGAATATTCTAGCAGTGTCATGGCTTCTTGATGATTTAAAAAAGCATGATGATTTAAAGAAGCATAGTGCTGAAGTTCATCACGATCAAAGCAAATATTATGCTCAAAACAGACATTATTTATTTTGGCCTCAATATCCACCCCTATAGCACTACAATTCTGTATAGATGACTGACGATAAGCGCAGCAGACCGCCGTACACCATGTTTTGCCACCTGTGTGGCTAATGCTTCCCGTCATGCCATCTGGCCATAGCGGCTCGCCATACCTCCCTTTTAATACGGTAAAATGAGCCAAGCCCACCGCCTGTAAGGCAAGCTTTGCCGCCAAGCGCCCTGTCAGAAAATCCAGCTTTCGCTTTGTGGATACGCGGGTTAATGCCTCTGGTAAGTCAATATCAAAACAAGCATACGCCGCCTCTATCGCAAAATTGGCGGTCAATACACTCACAGACAGCTGATGTATCTGGTGATGCGCGAGCACTATGGTGTGATACGTCAGCCGAATATGCTGTTGTATATCACTCAGCGCCCGCGCATCTTGTGCCAATAAAGCATTGGTGTCCGATACCTCACGCTTTATGGTGTGGTAACGCATACAGCAAACCCTCCTCTATTTTTTTTAGCATTTGCGCAAGCGATGACGGGTTTAAAAAATAAAAATGATCACCTGCCAGTTCATGACACCCCAAAAAAACCTCAGAATGTGCCTGCCACGCTTGCATCGTCGCCTCGTCTTCGATATCTGGATCATCAATACCATAAAATACAATTAAAGGTGCGGTTAAGGACACAGGTGTATTGGTTATCTGCTGACAGATAAGCTGGTCACTGACAGAAAAATCATTACGAATAATGGTCAAGAAGTAGTTCAGCGCTGCTGTGTTTTGTAAAATCTCAGGCGGAAAATTATTGTAATGCGCCAGTTTTTCGATAATCTCATCATCTGTTAAGTGCTGCCTGCCACAGATATGTTGCAAATATTGCGGCGTTGGGCGACTGCTGACCACCACCAATGCCAACAATTCAAGCGCATCCTGTGCGCGCAGATGATCAATTACCGTCCACAGCAAAGCGGCACCGACACTATGTCCAAATAAAATATAAGGCATGTCTTTATAGGACATAATCGTCTGGGCAATGTCTGCCGCCAATAAATTTGGATCATTAACCAAGGGTTGTCCCGACCTGCTGCCATGCCCCGAATACTCTATCGGTATGACTTTTATATGGCTATGTTCACAGGTCTCGGCCATTACCGGCTGCCATGCGCGATAGATCGCAGAGCTGCTGCCGGCTGGTGGTAGACAAAACAGGTGATAACAGTTATTCATTGACATCATATTTACCCAGCTTTATATCTCTATGTTTCACCATCTATAGTGTCTGTCTTCAAATACAGGAGCGAACTGTACACAGGAAAAATAACTTTTAATCAAGCGGTTTTACAGCAGCGTCTCTTTTTATTTAGATTCGACTGTATCAACCCTATAACGCGATAGATTGTGTCGGCTGCCAGATCGTCGCATCACGATGCGTCACAAAAACCACCGTAGCAGACAAGGCGCGAATGCTATCGGCAATGACCTTTTCGATTTGTTCATCTAAAGCCGATGTCGCTTCATCTAATACCAAAATGGGCGCTTTTTTGAGTAATGCGCGTGCCAGTGCGACGCGTTGACGCTCTCCTCCTGATAAAGCTGCGCCTTGCTGACCCACGGACTGATGTATCCCCTCAGGGGTACGATCAATCACAGACTCCAGCCTCATTTTTCGGGCAATGCTGTCAATCTCAACGTCTGATGCTTGCGGATTGCCAATACGGATATTCTCAGCCAGAGTGCCTGTAAATACGATGGGATCTTGAGGGACATAGGCGATATGCGCCGCCAGATCTTCATATGCCATGTCACTGATCTTTACGCCGCCGAGCAAAATATGACCGTGTTCAGGGTCATCAAAGCGCATCAATAACTCAAGCAAGGTGCTCTTACCGCTGCCGCTCACACCCGTGACCCACACTCGATTGCCTTCTGGAATGTCAATATTGATGTCTTTTAAGACGGGTGCATGACTTACCTGACGTATACTTAGCTGATAGTCAGCAGTAGCAGATTTGAAAAGGGCAGGCTCAGGCAGCGTTGGTGTATTGATCGCCTGCTGATAATTCTGTAAAGAGGCTTTTAAATCATTAATACCCAAACCTGCCACAGCCAGTTCATCAAGTGGGGCGGCTGCACGACCGACCAAAACCAGTACCGCCAAGATCATTACCGCACTACTGCCACCTGTGATAATGAGGTAAGCGGCCATACCAGCTATAGGTAACACGGTAGCTAGGTTTGAGACAAACACAGCCATGGCGGCAGCGTGGTTGGTGCTTTTTAAGGTATCTTCTTGAATACACCAGCGCTGCTCAATACGGGCGATGGCGCGTTTGGGCCCTGCCGCTGTTCTTAATAACTCCATATGATCTACCAATTCAAGCGTGGCTTCTGCGGTGCTGGCTTCTGCCTTATGCCGATTGTTATCAGCACGACTTAGCGCCCGCTGTGATAAAAATTGGACGATCAGAGACAATATCAATAGCGCTGCCGCCACTAATGCCAGCGTCAACCCTGCAACCATGCCAATCCCAAAGATTAAAAATAAGGGGATACAGGGCGCATGCAAGAACTTTTGCAGCTGATGCGCGGGGATACTCATAAATCCTGGTATACCTTGACCAGCAATGGTTGCAACCTGAGCACGATGCTCATTGGTAAACCAAGACAGCTTGGTACGCGAGAGAGCTTGACCCAGCGCCGCGTACAAGTCGCCCGCCAGTCGCACACCAGTTAAGTAACCTGAACGATTGACCAATACGGTAGCAAAAATGGCGGCACAAGCGGTGACTAAGACCCATTTGGGTGACCATTGATTGACAATACCTAGTGCCAGCGCGGTATAAGCAATGGCTTCTAAGACAGCAACCGCTATCCAGCCTACCCCTACTGTCATCAATCGTCTACGCGCAATCGCTGGCAATGACGGTGTCGGCTTTTTGTGTGGTGTGTCTAGGGTAATACTCATGACAAGCGCTCCAGATCAGTATTGGGTATCAGCTCTAGTCGAGCATCTGTTTGATCGGCCAATGCCTTATCATGCGTCACCATAATGATGGTCTTTTCTTGATTGTGTGCTTCATCTAGCAAGGCTGTTAGCACTTTTGTAATCCTCGCGTGATCCAAAGCGCTGGTGGGTTCATCAAGTAGAATGATAGGTGCTGATGATAAAAATACGCTGGCAAGACCGATACGCTGACGTTCGCCGCCTGAGAGCGACTGAGCATCGGCGCTCAGATCCACGCTCAGCTGAGCGCACTCTAGTGCCGCGTTAAGCGCGTGATCTGTAGCATTCGGGGCAAATAGTAGTAGGTTGTCTTTGACGGTTGCAGGCAGCACATCACCCCCTTGCGGTACGAACAATACGGCATTATGTCTGGTGTGTTCATCCAGCTTGGCTATGTTTATGTTTGCCAGCTGCACCTGTCCGGCGTGCAATGGCTCAAAGCCTGCCAATATGCGCAGCAGCGTCGTTTTACCCGCGCCGCTGGGCCCTGTGATGGCAGTGACGGCATTTGTCTTAAACGTATGCGTCAGCCCGTCAATAATCTGGACATTATTGATCACCATCTCAGCGTCTGTAATTTTTAGCGTGAACGGCGCTGATAGCTGCGTTATTTGACCCTTGGGTAATATGGGTTGTTGTAATAATGCAATCAGCCGACTTGCCGCGGCTTTACCAGCACCAACATAATCCAGCCCATGCCCCAGACGTAACGCGGGACTGACCACGGCGAGACTGAAAAACAAGATCGTGGCTAGCACTGAGGTGTCGTAGTCATAAGCAATCAGATAAGCAATCGCAAATGTCGCTACCGCTTGTAGTAGTGCCACGGCCATACCTGCGAGCGTCGCCACTTTACTCACCCACATGACCAAGCTGTCTGTAAAGCGCTTGGTGGCATCATGATAAGCAGCCAGCGCCCCCGACTGTTGACCGTAGATACGATTGACGCGGATACCACGTGCATAGTCATCTACAGCGGAGATAACCTCGCCCACCACCTGCATGCGCGCAGCACCATCACGCGCTGTCACGCGCGGCACAATGACTAGATAATATAAAGACGCGATCACACCTGGCAGTAAGACCCACAGCGCCACAGCGCCTGCCACACTCACCAATATAACAATAGATACCAGCGGTAAAATCGCAAAGCTTGTCACCTCTGAGGGCAGATGCGCCACCATATGATGCAGCGTCGCAATATCTTCTGACACCAAGCGCCGCAAGGACTGATCGCCTTGCTTGGATAATGTGCTGGCAGGCAATCGGGTCACGTGATTGGCCACTTGCCGCCGCAATCTTGCAGAAAACGCCGCTTCTGCATCATGAGCCAGCGCCGAGGCGGCGGCGGCAAACAAAGCACCTAGCAACCACAGCCCCACAGCCGCAATCACCCACGGTAATGCGATATCATCGATTAATTTGACCAAGCACCACAGCGCCCCAAGCATGGCCAGACCAGATAAGGACGAGGACAGAACGCCAATAGAGAGCTTGGGGAGTGCAGGACGTAAAGCAGGCATGATTACAGGGTCAGTCATCAAGCTGCGCAATGTTAACTTGCTCATTGATTTCTCCGATGACCGCGGTTGGTTTGTTCCATAAATTAAATCCAGCGCGCTTATTTACCAATATGATTGGTTGTCAGCATGATTAGAAAAAGGTAGCGGTCAATAGGTTTGATCGCTTTGCACTCAAGGTTAGGTAGAGCAGTGATATTAAGATTAAGTGGTACTAAGACCGCATTAGCTGAGCTGTAAACGCTCTTGTAAGCTTGCGACCACATCTTTAATCAAAGCATCAATCTTATGACTGTCTTTATGATGTGCGGTCGCAATCAGATGGGCATGACCCTCAGAAACAGCAAGGCTATGCTTTTTCCACACTGCCTCAGCGGGGCACGGAAACACCACAGTGATAGAGTTGGGGTTGCGCCATGCATCAACCCCGGCTGCTTGGAATTGATCAACCGCGTATTGAGCCATTTTCAGACAGCGTTGAATACGTTGCTGCCACTGCTGTGCTGAACGATTATGAATAGCCGCCCACATAAATAGTACGGAGTGACCATTTCGAGAGCCACTAATGGTTTGATCGCGGGCGCAGATATAGTCGATATCCACGGCGATACGATCAACGTTTTTACGCTTTGCCACCACAATACCGCATGGCACAGGCGAGCCAATCATTTTATGTCCAGACACACTGATAGAGTCGATACCATCGCCAAATGAAAATGGCTGCGGACAGTCCACAAAAGGCAAAATCATACCGCTGAGCGCCGCATCTGCATGCAAATAGTAGTCCTGACGACGGATGCCAACGTGCTCTAATTGCTGTTGAATGATTTTTATATTGTCTACCGCCCCTGACATGGTCGTACCAATATTGGCGAAGATGATAGGGTTTTTGTCCCCATTGCGCTGCACCTGATGAATCAAATCATCGTAATCGATTTCACCATTTTCTAAAGACGCAATAACACACGACTTCATACGCAGCAGTTTGGCAATCTTTAAGACTGAATAATGCGTCTCTTTGGAGTAGTACAACGTGGCATGGGGAAACAGCTCTCTTGCTAAATAGCAGCAGAACATGTTCCCTTCTGTCCCACCATTAGTGACATAGCCCCAGCTGTCCTTAAAAGGTATTTGAAACAAATCGGCATAGTAATTCATCACCTCTTTTTCAAATGCAAATGAGTTCAGCGCATAGTTACTGGGTGCGTCCCAGTCGCCGCAGTTATTGAGGGAAAAATTAAAAAATCGATACAAAGCAGAATAGTCGAAGTCTGCAGATTCAGGATAGCCAACATTAAAATACTGATTTTTTAGGCAATAATGCCAAAAATCATTAAGACGTTCTTGACAAGTAACAGATAGCATCACATTCATTCCCACCAAAGATTGGGTTACATATGGGTGTTTTTTACGATTAAAAATTAAACTAAAGTAAGTTTAATTTTATTAGATACGTACTTACAGACCATTAGTCACCGCTGCATTTTTTTGTCAGTCAATTATAAGTAAAGGCTTTGGAGCCTTGTCATGAATAGGCTATTTGGGTATGGCTGAATTCACAATCTTGACAAGAGTTCTGATTATAATGATAATGATAGTGATAATCAACCTCATTTAAGAATTAAGATTCTGATTGACCTATCAGCGCTTAGCACGCTGGTATATTTTGGTAGGTTTTATTTGTGCATACCCTCTTTACATATATACCTCTTAACACAAATGAGGTTTTTATTAATTTTTATTCAATAGGACAAATCATGTTGGCACAGAATTCTACAGCACACGTACAGCCGCCTATGCCAGTCAGCGACTACGAAGAACATATTTGGATGCTACAATTACAACAACCTGAACAGGTTATTCGACATAGTGAGGCTTGGCGGCTGAGTAGTGATATCGATGAGGGAATATTACGCCAAGCGATTAAAGACACTATCGAAGAGATACCTGATTTAAATGTCAGATATCGTTTTAGTGATGATGGAGACTTGTATAAATACCAATATGAACAATCTGAGTGCTGCTTACAGACGGCTAGCATGGCTATTACCGATATCCCTACCTATATATCCAAGCTCAAGGATATGCCATGGAATGCGGCGCTTAACCCACCTTTTGATTCATTTATTGTACATACTGAGTGCGATACTGTTCTTATATTGGCGCTGCATCCCATACTTGATGAGACCCATCAACTGGCAAATATTACTGGTATCATACAAAACCGCTATCATCAGCGGATGCCGCAGGATGCTACTCTGAGCTGGACAGCCATTGAAGCGCCAGTATCAACTCCCAACACACAAAAAAGCGCCTCAGAGCAGGCGCAAAATCAAGAAGTGCGTACTGCCATTATCCTTGGCGAATTTCGCGCTGCGCTGGCAGAGCCTGAGATGACGGCAACAGATGATTTCTTTGATTATGGCGGTCACTCCTTATTGGCCACTCGTATTATTGGCAAGCTTGCCCAGTCTCATGGTATTGACATTGGTTTTAACGATTTTTTTAAATCACCCTCAGCTGCCGCTCTTTCCAAGCATGTGAGCGTCAATACAACGGATCACACGACCGAAACACCAACAGCAGCGACTGACGCTACCGTCTTTCAAGAACAAGCTCCGCTGACATTGGCGCAGCAGTTTTTGTGGCATGCTTATACGGCCTATGAGTTTAGTCCGATATACAATCTACCCTTTGCTGTCGCTTTTTCTGAGGCGGTCGATGAACAGATTCTCTATCAAGCTTTTAGCGACATCATCAAACGTCATGCCAGTTTGCGTACGACCTTTCACACACAGAACGATGTAACGATACAGCGCATTGTGCCTGTCTCAGAGCTGGATAAATATCAATGGTTTTGGTTTAGTGAAGACAGTCAAGGCGTCACCCTAACTGATGAAGCCGATTATCAATTTGACCTCGCCTCTGAGTTGCCATTAAGAATTCGCTTTTTGCAAAGCCCAGCATCTGAACCACAAGTATTGTCCTTACTGATACATCATATGATTATTGATGAGTGGTCATTAAATACCATCATGGCAGACCTCTCTCAGGCTTATCTGTCTCGATCGCTGCATCAAGAGCCGCAGTGGAATACAAGCGCAGGCAATATCAATGATTTTTCCCTATTGCAACAGCTGCAAGGTATAAACCAACAACATGTCAATTATTGGACAGACAAGTTACGTGACGCTCCTAAGGGCTTTACGCCGCCTGACCCAGGTGCCACTATCACGTCAAATGAAGTATCAACCAACGCGCAATGCATAGAGCTGGATCTGGGTACAGCGGCCTATCAGACAATATCCGCCTTTGCTCGGCAACATGGTTCGTCCTTATTTGCGACTATATATACAGCGATTGCCTTGTCTTTACACAAGCAAAGTGGGTTAGATGATATCGTTATTGGTACGTCTGCCTCTGGCAGAACCGATGCCGAATTCTTCGATACGGTTGGTTATTTTACAACGATGGTCGCACATCGCATCCAATTCGATACTGAGCAATCAATTGAATCGCTACTCAACGATATTACGTTTACCATCAATGACTCTATGCGCTATGCAGACATTCCGATTGATATTATTCAAAAATCACTGGGAATGTCCCCTACCGATGGCTTACTCTTTGATGTCTATATACACATTCATTCAAATAATGCCTTAAATGGCGCGTTAACTGCTCCTAATAATAAAGCGATAAACTATCAACAAATACCACCGAAAAAAGATATCTCGATGTTTGGGTTACATTTTGAGATTATGGATGACGTATTTGAAGAAGATCAGCATGCTTTGCGCATAGTGACCACCTATCAACAAGACCGCTATTCTACGGCGCTGGTAGAGAGTATTTGTGATAAGGTCAGTCAGATATTAGAGATACTAAATACGACCAACGGCAGTGATTGTAAGCTCGGTCAAGTGCTACTCTGATGCGATTTAAGAGCGCAAATTTACACGCGATTTTTGATATATTGGTATATGCAAACTTCTTCATAATGGTGCTGTATTTTTCAATGCGATTGGCGATAAATTATATCAATCGCCCAGCTAAGGTCATTTGATTCTTTCTCGTTCGTTAAAGACGCAATACTCACTGTCCTTACAAGATCACTCCAAAATTTCTGAATTTAGAAGAACAGTGGCTAATATCGTAGAAGGCAAGGATTCTCGCTTGTTTGTGATATATAGCCTCTGCTCTATTTATCACTGTGATGCGGCCATTGAGTATACACAGCGCCTAAAATAGCTATCTGATAAAGTAAAACAAAAAATACTCATAGTCATGAGAAGCTACTTTGAAAAGCCGCGTACGATTCTTGGCTGGTTCATGAACTAATTTGCAATATACCTGTGCTATTCTTTTATTTTAATATGCCTCCTCGTGAACCTCATTTTAGGTAGCCATAAGTTAAATTGACGGTGCCCGATGATAAGTTCATGGGATTATAATTATATGATAAACCCTTATTAAGGTTGGTTGATGATCGATTAATTCTCATACATACTACCTATTCATAAAGTCATCTTCATCACCACTAATACAGTTACTAGCTGAGCTGTCTTAAGGAATTAATATAAAGAACTATCATTGATTCTATTGTATTTGTAATCAAGCTTAACGTATTAAACCATGTAGCTAGTTAACCCGTTTGATGAACTTGTTCTGCTCATCGTTGCTAAGCTTATTACCTTCATAATGCACATTAGGTGCAGAAGTATTCGCCACCAAGTGACAATCAGCTCAAAGTCAAAGCAATAACCCTTCTGGATGCCTATTACTCTATATCATTGATAAGAACCTATACAAGTTCTGACAATGCTCCTACTTGGCACCTCAGTAAGTCCAATTCTATATACACCTTATAGATGCTAATATTATAGCTAACTACGTTGTAATACGTTTTTGTTTAGAGTCACCAAAATAGCCCTCCAGATTAGTGAAACATTCATTGGTCTTTTCTCACATCTCTCGCTCTTCCTGAGATACCTTAATCTAAAGCATTGAGTTGATACCTTCCAAATTTGTTCGACCTTTATCCATTAGCTACATTGATAGAATGACTGACTCTAATATTACTGCTGACTTGAGTAAATCTAGCTAGCTCCGACATAGTCGGAGCGCTTCACCAACGATTATCCAGTATTACGCAGACCTGCTGCCAAGGCATTGATACTACGTATTAATGGGTCTTCAACGGCAAGGTTGCCATGGTTAACATCACCTGTCGCCTCTTTTTGTCTGGCACGCTTTAACAGCTCGATTTGGATATAGTTAGTTGGATCTAAATACGCATTTCGCCATTCAAGGGAAGCCGAAAGACTCTGCTGATGCGCCAATAACGATGTCTGATTAAGCAAAGCGTTTAAACCTGAATAGGTCAGCTCGTGCTCGTCAGTCACCGCTTTCATAATCTGTTCACGTAAAACCTCATCGTCACATAACTGGCTATAAGCCTGAGCAATACTCATATCAGATTTGGTAAACGCCATTTCAATATTGCTAATAAACACGTTAAAGAATGGCCAGCAGTCATTCATCTCCTTCATCAAATCTTCATCATCGATGACGCTATGTAAAGCACTGCCGACACCATACCAAGCAGGCAGTGTAAAGCGTGCTAATGACCAACCAAATACCCAAGGAATCGCGCGCAAGGTAGTCTTACTTGGCAGACCTTTGTTACGGTGCGCTGGACGTGAGCCGATATTTAATAAAGAGATTTCTGCTACTGGCGTTACTTGGGAGTAGAACTGATAAAACCCTTCAGTATGATCAGTCAGCTGACGATAACGCTGTTCCCCCGCATCGGCTAAACGTGCAAAGAGCGCTTCATAATTTGGCAATTCAGGCGGTTGCACCACAAACCTTGATGAGCAAGCTTTAAGCGTACCAGTGATGCCCATGGTGAGCTCAAATACCGCCGTATCAGTGTTGGCATATTTGGCATAAAGAACTTCGCCCTGCTCGGTTACTTTAATTTGTCCGTGCAGTGTCCCCGCAGGTTGCGCGGCAATCGCTTTATGTGTTGAGCCACCACCACGACTGACAGAGCCACCGCGACCATGAAACAAGCGGGTTTTGATACCATATTCATCAGCGATACGGTTAATGGTTTGCTGCGCGCTATAAAGCTGCCACGCAGAAGTAATAATGCCGCCATCTTTTGAAGAGTCTGAATAACCTAACATGATTTCTTGGGTGTTATCTGAGTGTTGTAGCAGCACTCGATATAGCGGGTTATCTAAAACGGCAGGTAGAATCTGATCGATATTTTTAAGGTCTTCGATGGTCTCAAACAACGGCGCAACGGGTAAGTCAGCAGATAACTGCCCCTTATCATCAATCTTACATAAGCCTGCAAAGCGCATCAGTAGTAAAACTTCTAATAATTGGCTGGCATTATTGGTCATCGAGATAACATAACTGCCAAAAGTGTCTTGTCCAACCAGTTTGCGTAATGTGGCCACCGAGTTCATCAAGGCCAATTGTTCGCGTGTTTTATCACTCAAGTTATCGGTGTAAATAAGCGGTGTGCCCGGCTTTTCAAGTAAGCGCGTGAGCCACTCTTGGCGCTCGGTTTCACTAAGGGTTTGATAGTCTGGCAAATTAGAGGCATTGGCAAAAATATCAGCTATCACCTCACTATGATAAGAGGACTCTTGACGAATATCGAGCGCTGCTAGATGAAAACCACAGGTTTTGACCAGACGAATCATATCTAGCAATAAGCCTTCGCCATGTGCCTTGTCGTGAGTATTGACACTTTTTCGGATGATGCGTAAATCTTCTAACAACTCTTGTGGGTTGGCGTAAGCATCATGGGCAGCTTCAGGATCTGTACCTTTGCTTTGAATGTGGCGATTGGTCGCTTTTATTTTGGCAAGGATAATCGATAACAATCTTCGGTACGGCTCATTACCGTAATCATCAAGATTATAATCAAAGACTCGTCTGTCGAGCTCAACGTAACTTTCAATCTTTGCATACACTTCAGGTTCGATAGTAACAATCGTATCGCTATGAATAAGCTGGCGACGTAGTTTCTTGAGCAGCACTTGATAATGGCGCAAAACAGCATTGGCATGCATCAATACGGCCATTTCTGTGGTGTCATGAGTGACAAAGGGATTACCGTCTCTATCGCCACCTATCCAAGAGCCAAAGCTCATGAACGCCGGTAATGGATAATCTGTTAGCTCAGGATAGATATCAACAATAGCGTCTTTAATATTGCGATAAACCTTAGGAATGGCGTTGAATAAACTGGCATTGAAATAGTGTAAACCATTATTTATCTCGTCATAGACCAAAGGCTTACGCGTCCGTACCTCATCCGATGACCATAACAAATCGATCGTTTGCGCCGTTTGTTCTTTTGCTTGCTGGTAGGCAAAACTGTTTTCAGGAAGATTGTTTAAAGCATCGCTATGCGTAAAGAGACTTTGTAATAGATTCATGGTCGTACGGCGGCGTGCTTCAGTCGGATGGGCGGTAAATACTGGGATGAACTTTAGTTGCTCAATGAGCTCTTGCATTTGGGCGGGTTCAATATTGCGTTCACGACACTCAAGGAGCGTACGACGAAACGATCCTTCCCAGCTGTGCTCTGATTGCATACGTAAGGCTTGACGCTGCTCGCGTAAGTAGTTTTCTTCACTTAGATTGGCTAAGAAGAAATAGATAGAAAAGCTGCGTATGACATTTTTTAAGGTTTGATTGTCTAACGAGGCGATGAAGTCGATGAGTTGTTGCTGGTTCGCGTCGTTAGGCGCGCGTCGTTGTTGAATAAAACCTTGGCGTAGGGTTTCAATCGTATGGAGCGTTTGTTCGCCGCTCTGGCGAGAAATCGCATCCCCTAGAAATGATCCTAATAAGCTAATGCGCTCACGTAATACGTCGTTATCTATAGTCATCCTTGATCTCCTGATCAAATTCATTAAAAATAGTCGTGCCGTCTTAAATGTAGGTTCTCTATGGTGTAAGCCACTTAACCTATTTATGTGGATCTTGAAGCTCTCCCTGCTCATCAGCCTATACGTTGCCAGCTCTATGTATTAATCATTTATTTTTTGGTGATACTGGGTCAGCCAATTCTCTAAGGTATATACGTCTATCCCTGGTAAGTCAAAAATATTATGAGTTTCACTCTTATGCTTGATGACTAAACTAACGGCTTTAAATTTAACTATCCAGTTTTGCCAAACAGTCAGAATTAATATCAGCAATTGTTTTGGCACCAGTCAAGGTCATCGCGACGCGCATCTCTTTATCTAGCAGTTCTAGCAAATTACTTACCCCTGCACTGCCATCCGCCGCTAAAGCATAGATAAAGGCGCGCCCTAGCATGCAAATATCGGCTCCCAAAGCCAACATACGCACAATATCTAAGCCATTGCGTATGCCAGAGTCGGCTAAGATTTTAATCTCTCCTTTAACCGTATCAGCAATAGGAGGCAGCGCCCGTGCACTGGATAAAACACCGTCCAGTTGTCGTCCACCATGATTGGATACGACTATACCGTCTGCCCCAAAACGCACCGCATCTTTGGCATCTTCTGGGTCCAAAATACCTTTGATGACCATAGGTCCATCCCAGTATTCCCGAATCCAATCTAAATCTTTCCAAGAAATGGAAGGATCAAAATTATTACCTAGCCAGCCTATATAATCTTCTAACCCTGTTGGCTTACCTAAATAAGTAGAGATATTGCCCAGATCGTGCGGACGGCCATTTAGCCCTACATCCCATGCCCATTGCGGATGCGTCACAGACTGGAAGTAACGGCGCATAGCGGCATTTTTACCGCTCATGCCAGAGTGCATATCTCGGTAGCGTGCCCCTGGTACCGGCATATCCACCGTAAAGACTAGAGTCGAACACCCCGCCGCTTTGGCACGTTCCAAGGCGTTTTTCATAAAGCCTCGGTCTTTTAATACATAAAGCTGAAACCACATTGGACGGATGATTTTAGGCGCCACTTCTTCAATCGGACAAACCGAAACCGTCGACATGGTAAACGGAATGCCTTTTTGATCGGCTGCCATAGCAGCTTGCACCTCCCCGCGACGTGCATACATACCTGTCAGACCCACGGGTGACAAAGCTACAGGCATAGATAGGGTTTCATTAAATAACTGCGTCTCTAAGCTCAGTTGTGACATATCATTCAGTACACGCTGCCTAAGGGCAATTTGTGATAAATCTTCAACATTACGTTTTAAGGTATATTCCTCATAAGCACCGCCATCTATGTAATGAAATAGAAAGGGTGGCAGTCGGCGCTTGGCAGCAGCCCTGTAGTCGTTTGGAGATGAAATAATCATATGCTTACCTTTTTTATCCTAAATTTGTACTCATGCTTCAGCATAAAGCTCAGCCCACACTAACTATTACACACAGCACGAGCAGTTGCGTTTATTTTTTGATGTTTTACCAATGCCAGGATTAAAGGTATTGGTTGGGTCTAAGCTTTTATAGAAGTTCCGCAAATCAGGTTCTGCTTCATATAAGTGCCCGACATTATGTTCAGCAGGATATTTTGCGCCACGTTGATTCAACAGCTCTAGCATCATCGTTTTCACATATTGAGCGTCACTACCCTTTTTCAAAATATAGTCTTGATGAAACACATAACAAAAGAAGTGTCCGTAATATAACTTCATTTCTAAATGCTGTGTAATTGCTTCAGGTAGGGTTTCAAGCCACTCTAATTCATTACGGGGTATAGCAATATCGAGCGCTAATATCTCGCCTACTTCTTTTTCATGGATGACCTCATATCTTAATGCTGCACCGGCGGCTGCGAAACGGTTCAAAAAGGCACTTTCTGACTCTTCTTTACTACATTCAAAATAGCTACCGCTTTTTGATGCCGCAAAAAATGACTGCAAAAATTCTTGTGCTTCCACTATCCCATCATCGCTCATTTTTATTATGAGGTGATGCTCGTACTTATCACGGTACGCCAGCATGCGCTCAGGTAAATGTTTTGGAAATAAGTTAGCTATAAACTGCATGACTTTATCGGTGAAATGCTTTGGCATCCACGACCACTTATGAAATTTAGCGTCAATAGCGCCTTTAATAGAGAATAATCTTGGTAAGGCATCTGTACCAAGATGCTTGATACTTAAAAAAGTGTCTTTACCGTATTTAGCGGATACATCAAATATATCGCGATGCATATATTCGCCAACTTCAGGAGTATTTTTGAAAGTTGATAGTATCTGCCTTCTTAACTGGGCAAGCTCGCTGACACTATTACTGCCTATATAGAAAGCTTTCTCTTTTGTAGCGGTTGGATAAGTATCTAGGCGTACTGCAAATACCGCCAACTTGCCCGCACAGCCACTGGCTTCATACAGTCGGCGCTTATCAGCATTAAAACGGCTTGGCGTACTTGCATCAATATCTTTTACTCTGGCGATATATTCTTTGTCTGATGCCATCTTGCCACTGTCAGGTAGCTTTCTCTTATCAAAATTACCATTTTGCAATCTCGTCAGTATTTCTTCCGGGGTATCCCCTAGCACCATATCTAGGTGGTTGACCAACACCAATTGACCTTGTTCGTTAATCTGCGCAAACAAAGCCAGCTCAGTGTAAGCAGGGCCTCTTTTCACCAAGGACCCTCCCGAGTTATTAGAAATACCACCAATAATAGACGCCCCTAAAGTCGAGGAACCAATGACCGAATGCGGCGCTCTATTCACCGCATTCAGCTGACTTTGTAATTGGTGTAGCGTCGCCCCAGCCAAACTGATTACTTGCTCATTATCATTTATCAAATATAATTGATCTATTGCCAGCGTATTAATGACCACCACAGGTCTATCATAGTCATTACCGCTTGGCGTTGAGCCTTCGGTTAGGCCTGTTTTTGCCGCTTGCATGATAATAATGCAGTTACCTTCAACGCATACTTCTAGGCAACGCCAAATCTCCAGCAAGGTTTGTGGAAACAAAACCGCTAAAGCGTTACCACCACCAGAGCGCCATCCCATTCTATAGTATTCGTTTTTCTCTAGATCAGCTTGAATATTGCGAGCGCTTAGTACGTCTGTGAGCTTATTAAGGACTTGATCAGGGCTGAGTATATCCTGAGAAGACATGTCTGCTGAAGAGATGCGACCCTCCTTATCTAGTGATGGTGTGTCATTCATGATGTTAGAGGACCTTGGTAACTAAAAATATAAATGGCGGCCATGACGATGATGCCACAGAACAACACATAATATAGAGTAGGTAAAATAGTACGCCGAAGCGTCGCGCCCTCCATTCCAAGTAAACCCACCGTTGCGGATGCAGCCACTACGTTGTGTATGGCAATCATATTACCCGCTGCCGCACCAACGGCTTGAGAGGCTATGATTAAAGAAGGTGAAATACGTAGGCTCATCGCCGCTTCATACTGAAATTGACTAAACATCATGTTAGAGACGGTATTAGAACCCGCGATAAAGGCTCCTAGTGCACCAATCGTAGAACTAATTAATGGAAAAGCGTTGCCAAAAGTACCCGCAAACAACTCAGCACTTGCGACTGGCATACTCGCCACATCGGATAAGTTGACCCCTGAATTGATAAAGATTCTGACCATCGGAATCGTAAAGACCAGTACAAACCCAGCCGCTAAGACCGTTTTGGTTGATTCTTTAAAGGCATTATTTAGTGCACTACCTGGTTGTTTGGTTTGCAGAGCAGCGGCAACCAAGGCGCTTATTATTAACAAGCCTCCAGGTAAGTACAGAGGACTAAAGCTAGCGCTTATATCTACCTCACCTAAAACAGACGTAAAATCTAACGTCGCAGTGGTTAGTAAGGATTCAAATCTAGCAAACACTCTTGAACAAACCAACAAAAGCGCAACGAGCAAATAAGGGAACCATGCCATAACCGCAGACATCTTTTTACTGGTTAAATCCAGCGTCACATCTTCCTTACTGACCACCAACTTACCCATCCATTCGCTTGGCCAGTTTTTTTGAGGTTCAAAGTCCCATGTCGTTTTTGGCACTAAGAACCCTCTTTTGGCAGCGTTTACAACAATGGCGATGCTCACTAAACCCCCAACCAGTGAGGGAAACTCAGGCCCTAAAAAGACACCCGTTAAAATATAAGGAATCGTAAAGGCCAAACCGGCAAATATAGCAAATGGCCAAATAGCGAAGCCTTCTTTCCAGCTTTTATTTTTGCCAAAAAAACGTGTGAGCATCATCACCATAAAAAGGGGCATAAACGTCCCAATGACACCGTGAATCATAGCGACCTGACTGGTTATAAGCTGCAAAAAGCTATCCCACTGTAGCCCTTCTTGTGCAAGCCGAGCGCTAATGGCTGCGGTATCTAAGCCCTTACTTACCCCTATCACAATAGGCGTGCCGACTGCCCCAAAGGATACCGGTGTACTTTGTATCATCATTCCCATTAATACTGCACCCAGCGCCGGAAAGCCTATCGCCACCAGTAAAGGAGCGGCAATAGCGGCAGGTGTACCAAAACCAGAGGCGCCTTCAAGAAAGGTGCCAAAACACCAGGCAATAATAATGGCCTGAACCCGTCTATCTGGCGATACGTTGGTAAATCCAGCACGAATAACGGCAATGGCACCCGTATGCTTTAAGGTATTCAATAAAAAAATAGCCCCAAAGACTATCCACAATACCGAAACCGTAATGACCAAACCTTGAATGATGGATGAGGACACTCTAGTGAGCGTCATATCCCATATAAAAATAGCGAGCGCCGCGGTAACGGCTAAAACTATCGGCATTGTTTTTTTGGCTGACCATTGCAAGCCTATCAAAAAAATACCAGAGAGAACGATTGGCAGTAATGCCAGTAGGCCATATATTGTTTGATTCAAAATCATAACATCCTTTTTTATTGTTTAATCTTCCTTGAACCAAGTCATCAAAGCCTTATTTGGACAGCTATATGATGACTAAGTTGTATTAAATATTCACAAACAGGGACTGTTAATTTGCTAAAGCTGTCTTGCAGAAAAAACCGAGCACGACTTGCGACAGTTTTTGGCGCAATGTTCAAAACGTCCTAAAACAGTCTACGCCTTGTTAATTAATTGATATATTGCATCAATGGACAATGTCATTTTCTTTTTTTGCTATAATCTAACCCGTATTACACCAATTGGAGCACAAGTATGGTCAAAGCTGACGATATGGTTTTATTCGTCCAAGTTGTTGATGAAGGGTCGTTTTCTAAGGTCGCTGAAAAGATGTCATTAACCAATTCAGTAGTGAGCAAGCGCATTGCAAAACTAGAAAAAAACTTAAATACTCAGCTACTTTATAGAAGCACTAGAAAGTTGAGCTTAACCGATGCAGGGAGGACGCTGTATGACAAAGCTAAAATTGCTAAACTTGCCTTTCAAGAAGCAGAAGATGCGGTGACGGGTTACGGTGAGGATATGAGAGGCACTATACGTATAACCATGCCTGTGGTCTCTGCGAATTTGATATTGAGCGAATCGATTGCCGAATTCTGTGAACAGCATCCTGAAATCTCAGTAGATTTACAAATTACCAATCGCTTGGTTGACTTGATAGAAGAAGGCTTTGATTTGGCAATAAGGACCGCTGAGCTTGAAGACTCATCGCTCATTGCAAGGCGCCTGATAGATAGCCAATGGGTGATATGTGCGACGCCAGATTATTTAAAGCAATATGGCATCCCTCAAACCCCTGAAGAATTACAGTATCATGAGTGTTTGGTCTATAAGTTTGATAATACCTCGAATAACATATGGCCCTTATATATAGATGGTACAGAGCAATTAATGCCTGTCCAAGGCCGGTTTTATAGCAATCATTTGAGTGCGATTAAACAAGCCACGCTTAGCGATTTAGGTGTCGCTTTTTTGCCCCAAGCGCTGGTCTATGAGGAAATACAGCAAAATACACTTACGCAGATTTTGCAACGGTTTACCCGAAAAAAACTGGGCATGTATGCGGTTTATCCTAAAGCTAGACAACCAGATCAAAAGTTAAAACTGCTCGTTGCACATTTGCGAGACTCATTACATCGGAAACAGGCTTACTATTGCTAAGTAATAGTAAGCCTGTTTCCGATGTACATAAGAGAATGAGTGAAATCAAAAAGCTAATAAGAGGCTGTTATTACTCGCGATATAGCTTGAGTAATTTAGGGGATCACGGTGTATTTGATACTGTACATTGAGAAAATTTTTATAAGAGATTGACTCGATATTAGATTTTGCTATACCAACCGAAATACTGATTCACTTATCAGCCGTATTAATAGTCTTAGGACTAAGAGAGTTACGCTGTAAAAAAAGAATACTTACTAAACTTAGCTTTTTTCTTCTCACCGGCGAAGAATCGCACTTCTTCTGCACTTAACAGCTCATTGGCTGAGTCTTCGTTGAATAACCGCAATAATCTCCGCATAATATGCATTGAATAGTATGGTTAATCACCGCATTAAATTTAGACATTACTTGTCATAAAGATTAAGGCTCTGTTTTAATAGTGTGTTGATATAACTTATTGATAAATGATATAATGACTC
>NZ_RRYW01000218.1 GCF_014861365.1 Psychrobacter sp. FME6 | reverse complement strand
GCTCAACCTATGGGCGTTACTTTTCAAGGTTATGACTTTTCAACAAGCAACATGGGGAAAGCAATTTTCCATTATTCTGATGATAGTTTCAAGATTGACCAAGTTGTCACTACTTTAGCTATGGATAAGGTAACTAGCGAGCAGAAAGGGTTGAATAAAATTACAGTTGATTTTTTCTTCGATAAGACAGACAACGGTATATCAGACGAAGATGCTTATAAAAAAATGATGTCTTTCTTTAAAGAACTACAAGATAAGGGTTGGACGTATGCTAAAAGTTTAAGTGAACCTCGTTTAAGCCCTAAAGACAGCTTTACATTTGCTACAAAAGAAGGTGGAAGTGACTTTAATCTTGATTACACCTACCCTTTGAACTTTGAGCAATGGATGCAGCTCAGTGATTTACAAATATGGCAACTGCGACATGGTACAGATGTATTTATGAATATTAGAATAAATAGACAAACAGATCCATCTACTGGTAATCGTCATTACCTGATTAGCTTAGATATTTTCGATGAGTTAGAGTTAATAAGACAAATAATCCCTAATAACTATGATGAATCTTTGACCAAAGAATATAGTAAGCTTTATGGCGGATTACCTGAAGCTAGACTTTTTTTCGAGACTAAAGCCATTAAAATGGGATTGAAAATTCAGCAAAATCAACCTGACTATACGCTACCACTCGTACTTAAAGAGACAGGTATCGATACCAGCAAATCTGTATCAATTGACCCTTATAAAATCACTTATGAAGAGTTCATTAAGCGTTCTGAGGCGGGCGAAGGCATGACGCCTTACTATGAAAATAAAACCAAACCCAATAAACCTGAAATTACCAGTCAAGCCAAAGGACGTTGCCCTGCCAATCAGCCCTGTCCTAAATCAGGCTACTGGTTCACGCAAGCAAAATCTGACAGTCGTGCTTACTTTAAGCAAGGCGACATCATGCCAGA
>NZ_RRYW01000217.1 GCF_014861365.1 Psychrobacter sp. FME6 | reverse complement strand
AAAGTCTTTAATAAACCGTAACTTACGGTACTCATTTAACCCATGATGACTGTGCAATTGTCGCTTTAGCTCACTGAATAACCCTTCAAGAAAATTGGTCGTATTTGGTATATCTAAGTGCTCATATTCTCGATAAGTAAACAGCCAGTTACTATTGGTTCGTAGACTACGATAAGCACTTCTAAGACGCTTGTGCGTGTACCACGTTCTACCAGTATCCTCATTGGTACTACGTTCACTAAGATAGGCTTCATGAGTCAAATACCAGTGATCTAAGCGCTTTATGAACGCTGTCTTATCAAGCTGTATTATGTTTAAAGCGAGCTGTCTAAGCTCAATACTGGCAATGTTCTTAGGGCGACGAGTGAGGTAGCGGGTCACTATTTGTACTTGATGAAACTGACACATTTGACAAGGTATACCGGTAAATAGCGTCCTCAGTCCTCGTCTGCCATCGCAGGTAATGCTTTGTATATCAATGCCTAACGACGCTAGGTGATCAATCCCTTGCTTATAAGCACTATTAGTTTCATGACTGACTATCACGTAATAAAGAACGGTTTTAGTGGTGTTATCCATAAAGACCATTAAACCAAACTTGCGACCAAAGTAAGTGGTGTCCATGATGATATTAGCAGTCTTTGGTCGTTTAACCTGATACTCGATACTGACTTTATCTAAGCGTCTTTGAATGGTTTTAAGACTACAGTGGTATTTATCAGCCAGTTGTTGGTAAGTCTGTTTACCTTGGGTATATTCAGTCCAAAGTGTTTGGTTATTGAGTCTTTTGCCACCTAAAAACTGCCGTCTGCAAGCTAGGCATTGATACTGCTGTTTATCTAGCTTACGTCCATTCTTCTTGGTGTGTTTATCACTACAAAAAGGGCAGTTTTTTGATTCATGGCGTTCATTCCTTGCAAATATAGACAGTATATAGCGTTAGACCCTATGACAGCATGAATAATGTCCATTACACC
>NZ_RRYW01000216.1 GCF_014861365.1 Psychrobacter sp. FME6 | reverse complement strand
AAAGTCTTTAATAAACCGTAACTTACGGTACTCATTTAACCCATGATGACTGTGCAATTGTCGCTTTAACTCACTGAATAACCCTTCAAGAAAATTGGTCGTATTTGGTATATCTAAGTGCTCATATTCTCGATAAGTAAACAGCCAGTTACTATTGGTTCGTAGACTACGATAAGCACTTCTAAGACGCTTGTGCGTGTACCACGTTCTACCAGTATCCTCATTGGTACTACGTTCACTAAGATAGGCTTCATGAGTCAAATACCAGTGATCTAAGCGCTTTATGAACGCTGTCTTATCAAGCTGTATTATGTTTAAAGCGAGCTGTCTAAGCTCAATACTGGCGATGTTCTTAGGGCGACGAGTGAGGTAGCGGGTCACTATTTGTATTTGATGAAACTGGCACATCTGGCATGGGGTACAGGTAAATAACGTACGCAGTCCTCGTCTACCATCGCAGGTAATACTTTGTATATCAACGCCTAACGATGCTAGGTGATCAATCCCTTGCTTATAGGCACTATTAGTTTCATGACTCACTATCGCATAATAAAGAACGGTTTTAGTGGTGTTATCCATAAAGACCATTAAACCAAACGTGCGACCAAAGTAAGTGGTGTCCATGATGATATTAGCAGTCTTTGGTCGTTTAACCTGATACTCGATACTGACTTTATCTAAGCGTCTTTGAATGGTTTTAAGACTACAGTGGTATTTATCAGCCAGTTGTTGGTAAGTCTGTTTACCTTGGGTATATTCAGTCCAAAGTGTTTGGTTATTGAGTCTTTTGCCACCTAAAAACTGCCGTCTGCAAGCTAGGCATTGATACTGCTGTTTGCCAAGCTTACGTCCATTCTTCTTGGTGTGTTTATCACTACAAAAAGGGCAGTTTTTTGATTCATGGCGTTCATTCCTTGCAAATATAGACAGTATATAGCGTTAGACCCTATGACAGCATGAATAATGTCCATTACACC
>NZ_RRYW01000215.1 GCF_014861365.1 Psychrobacter sp. FME6 | reverse complement strand
ACTTTGATGCTAGCGCATCTAGGTCTTTTTTTCACCTCGCATTTGGTATTGCACTTCATGTGTTAATCTAAGCTTATTTTCATTTATTAATCCCACACACTTATGAGAGCACATCATGTTTACACCATCAACGCTATCACCTACTTTCTCACGCGCTTTGCTGAGCACCCTAACGGCCACTATCTTATTTGGTACTGCTAGCCTATCTAGTGCTGCTATATTTAATAAAAACTTACCGACCGATAAAGATGCCCAGCTAAGCGTTGGTGTCAATGTCATGGCGATAAACTCAGCCTACGATTTGGAAGACAGTATTGATGTACGCGTATTGCCGGGTGTCTTTTATGATAATAATAGAGTGTACGCGCGTGGTGCTCAGGCTGGTGCTTACCTTATTAACGACGGCTCCAATCAGCTATCTGCTTATGCTCAACTTTCTGGTAGCGAGTTTGATCCTGATGATGCACGCGGCGCACTCAAAGGTCTCGACAAGCGTAAAGCATCTGCTGATGCTGGTCTCACATACCTGCGCCGTACGCCGATTGGTGGCTTTCGTGCCCAGATTGCAACTGACGTTTTAGATCATAGCGGTGGCAATAGTGCCCGCTTGACGTATCTTGCCAAAATAACCAAAGACAAGTTAACGGTCTATCCAAGTATTGGCTTTGAATATCATGATACTGACTATAATGAATACTATTATGGCGTAACAGATAAAGAATCAGAGAAGACAGGCGTTGCGGCTTACACTTCAAATTCGAGCTTGAACCCTTATATCAATATTAGTGCCAATTATGACTTTAATGAGCGCTGGGCAGGCTTTGCTAATCAAAGCTTGAGCTATTTACCGAATGAGCAATATGATAGCCCAATGGTTGACTCGCGTACTGACTCGACGACGACACTTGGTTTGTTGTATAAGTTTTAATATCTTTTAGAGTCTTAGATTAACACATGAAGTGCAATACCAAATGCGAGGTGAAAAAAAGACCTAGA
>NZ_RRYW01000214.1 GCF_014861365.1 Psychrobacter sp. FME6 | reverse complement strand
TATGTCCATTAGCGACTACCTTCTACTTTTTAGCATGAATTTTGTCCATTACACCATAAACTCCTATTGGCAGCGACTGTAGAAAGCCTTGGGACAGAAGATTTAAAAACTACGATTTCTCTACATAACATTCAGTCATTACCTTTATCACCATTCTTTTGGCTGGATGAACATTTACTTCAACACCTTTTAGAGCTGAACCTGCTCTTATTGGTTCCTGAAGATAATTTCAAATATATTAATATCAATGGGGAACAGGAGTTAGAGATTGATTATCAACGGGCAACTTTTGAGTTCGCCTATGACATTGATGATCTCAATAAAGTAATGATTGCTGCTAAATCGAAGAAAGACATCCATGCTTTAGTCGCCGATAATCAGTTTAGAATTTGTTGTAAAAATATACAACTAGGTGAATGTTTAAATTATTTGACCACTAGATCAAGATTAAATAACTTAGATCCGTCTATTACTGAGAAGTTGCTTAGCCTTTTTAGATCATGTTTGGCAGAGAACTCTGTATCGGTTATGCACTATGTAATATATAGAGCAGTTGAAATGGCTGCTAAATCCTCTCAAAAACCAAATACTACTCAGAAACATCCATCAAGTTCTATTTCCAGCCATATAGAACGAGTTTTCGGTCAGATATCTACGGGCGTATGTCGGCGCCATAATTATTTTCGAGACGATAGCCACCCGCAGTCTGCTATGACTAAGTTGTTTTTTGATTATGTATTTGGAATGGAGGATTGCGGTTTTTACTACACTCTAGATGAGTTATTTAATCTATATACATCGCAGCATGCTCTTGAGCATGTTAATTATACGGTACTAGGAGGTGCGAAGAACATTAATTATACTGTAATAACTAACGACTTAGAGATCAAACGTTTTTAAAACAAGGCTCTGTTTTAATAATGTGTTGATATAACACATTAGAAAATGGTAAAACAACCCTACAAGCTATGATTTATAAGGGTTTAACTATGTCAACC
>NZ_RRYW01000021.1 GCF_014861365.1 Psychrobacter sp. FME6 | reverse complement strand
AAACGGCACAGCAAGTATCAGAGGCAATGATAGGTATCCTAAAGCCAGTGAGGTTGCAGGTTAAGACCATTACCTCTGATAATGGTAAAGAGTTTGCTCAGCATAAGAAGGTGAAACAAAAGCTCTTTAGCGCTTTCTTCTTTGCCGATGCTTATGCGTCATGGCAGCGAGGAACCAACGAGAATACCAACGGCTTAATCAGAGAGTTCTTGCCTAAGGGTTGTGACTTTAGACAAGTCTCTGATAATGAGATACAGGACATTGAGAATAAACTAAACAACAGACCAAGAAAACGCTTAGGGTTTAAAACGCCCAATCAGGTGTTCTATAATATAATTTAGCGTTGCACTTGGTATGTTAATCTAAGAAACCTTAAAGACGCCAAAAGAATGGTTGTTGTTTATATTGCCTACGCCGATTTTGGGCGCACAAATTTGGATGTTTATGTGGGCACCGGTCAATGGCTTGGGTATCGAGGTGACGTTGGGTTACTTTTTATACCCCATGATTATGATTATGGTTGGTCGCTTTTTTTATAATGAAGACATGAGTTTATTGCAGTGGATTGCCACGATATGTGCAGGTTTAGGGATTGCTTATGATGTCTTTCAATATGGGACTATCTCTTGGGCGACGTTGTTTGTCTGTTTGGGTTATCCGCCTTATTACCTATTGCGCCGCAAACTGGCTGTGCCCCCAATCACTGGGTTGGTGTCGGATTTGGTTTTACTAACCCCGGTGGTGGTGATTGCGTTATATATGACTGGTGGTTTTGAGCTAGCAATAGCCACTGATAAGTTTTGGTATCTTTTGCCCTTATTGGGCATTATTAGTGCTGCTGCGATGTCACTCACGATGGTTGCCAGTCAAAAGCTGCCAGTCTCATTGTTTGGGACTTTATGCTACCTTGAGCCGATATTCTTGTTTGTATTTTCCATCACTATCTTGCATCAAAATATCGATGAAGGTGGCTCATTATTTATGTACGGCATGATTTTTGTTGCGCTGATGATTTTTGTTGCTGATAGTGCGCTTGGTTACTTGGCACGTAAACGTGATGACCGCTTGCATGGTTACAATGAGCCACAAGTGGGTAGCTTTCCGCCGCGCCGTCGTCTAAAGAATCGCCGTATCAAAGGCGTGTTAGCCGCGCATCGGTTTCGTAAAATTAAGAAGTATCAGCAAAAAATAGACAAAATGAGCCGAAAGATAGAGGTGTTGCACTCAAAATAATATATTTGACAACAACATATAGTGTGACTTGGCAGACATTTTTTCGCCACTATTCTACATAGCTTCTGTATTAAAGGGTCATTAATTACGCTATTATCAAGGGCTGTGCTGCCATGCTCAATAGAATGCAGTGAAGCATATATATAATATCATTGTTTATTTACACGATAACTAATACCATTCACAAAAATTAGAGTAGCAAGGAAAACGAGTGCAAGTGCTACGCGCTGTAGACTAAACGAGTTTGACACCGCTAATCGTACTTTTTGGGTTTGGTATAACTATAACTGAGACGGTTTATGTTACATCTTCATCATTTAGCAAACTCACGCTCGTTTCGTATTTTGTGGCTGTTAGAAGAGCTAAACGTCGATTATGAATTGACGTGCTACGAGCGCAATAAAGCGTATCGTGCGCCTGAAAGTTTAAAAAAAGTACATCCACTCGGTCATGCACCCATGCTAGAGGTGGACGATCGGGTACTGATAGAGTCAGGATTTATCATTGAGTATTTAATCAAACACTATGATAAACAGCAGCAATTCAAACCTGCTGATGATAATGAAGCGGCGTGGGAAGCCTACACCTTTTGGTTGCACTTCGCCGAAGCATCATTGATGCCGCCACTGGTCATGCGTTTGGTGTTCACAAAAGTCGTTGAGCAATCGCCCATGCTGATCAAGCCGGTGAGTAAAAAAATTCAAAGTCAGGTCGAAAAAAGCATGATTAGCAATAGCTTGGAAGCTATATTAAATATGATGGAGCAGCATCTGCAAGACAATCATTGGTTTGCAGGTAGCGACTTTAGTGCGGCTGATATTCAGATGCACCTCGCCGTCATAGGCGCTAACGCAGGTCCAGGGTTGGATAGCAGTAAATATACCAATATCTTAAATTGGCTCAAACGCTGCGAAGAGCGCGATGCCTTTAAGCGTGCAGAAAAAAAAGGTGGACGCGTAAAATTCTAAATGAGGCGTATTTAACCAACACGCCCTAATCGATTTGATATTAAAATAGAAGGTTTTGTTTATAATTAGACAAAACCTTTTTTAGGATAAAAAATGACAGACCTGAATAAACTAGATAATAGCAGTACCGATGTAGACCCTCAAATTAACGCGGCAGGAACAAATAACCAGCAGGTATCTGTGAAGGCCTGGTCACAAAAACTGCTGGTGGTTATTCTATGTGTAGCCAGCTTTTATGGTGGCTGGAAGTCTTATGAGTCTAATATGGTCAATGAATGTACTGCTAATGGTGGACAAATGGTTGAAGGGCAAAGAACGCTACTATGTCAATTATCATAGCGAGTTTGATCAACAGCAGAGGTAGGCCATGCTAAAGTTAACTTTTTTGGGCACCTCGGCAGGCGTGCCAACCAAACAGCGCAATGTGACGGCGCTGGCGATTGAATGCTTGAATCCTTATTTATCGGGTGCGTCGCAAAAAAGTAAGCAACAGAATAAAAAATCAGATAAAAACTCAAGTAAAAAAACGCGTCCGTGGCTATTGGTTGATTGCGGTGAAGGCACTCAGCAGCAATTATTGTATACCCATCTCTCTCTACACCAATTAACGGCTATCTGCATCACTCATGTCCATGGCGACCATTGTTATGGTTTGCCAGGGTTGCTAGCGAGCGCGGCAATGTCGGGACGCCGCAAGCCGTTGACCCTCATTGCGCCAAAATCGATTGCAACGCTGCTCGATGCTGTGATCTCGACCACCGAGTTGCACTTACCTTTTGCGGTTGATTTCATTGCTATAGAAGATGTGCTATCTGAGAAAAATAATGAAAGCCAGATAAGTCTCTATTTAAGTGACGAACATCAGCTTGATATCGATATCACAGCGTTGTCTCATCGGGTTGCTTCTCATGGTTTTGGCATCACGCAAACTATTAGCCGTCGCACACTTAATACCGATAAATTGGCAGCGGAGGGCGTTCCAGCAAATGTACTGTGGGGCAAGTTACAACAAGGTACAGATGTGGTGACAGAGGATGGTCGTCAGCTGTGCTCGGCAGACTATGTCGATAATGAGGTGCAACGTACAAGGATAGTGGTCGCTGGAGATAATGATACGCCAGAATGCCTAAGTGCTGCGGTAGTTGATGCGGACTTACTGGTGCATGAAGCCACCTATACCCATGACGTTTTACTAAAAATTCAGGCCAAAAACCCAGACTTTGATCCGATGCATAGTAGTGCGCAATTGATTGGCAAGTTTGCCCAAGACAGTGGAATCAAAAACCTCATTTTGACCCATTTTAGCGCCCGCTATCAAGGCTTTGACAACTCAAAAAGCCCCACGCCAAACATGGGTCATCTTCGGTTGGATGCGCAAAGTGCCTACAATGAAAATCTATGGTTGGCAGAAGACTTTGCCCAATATATGGTTAATGGTGCAGTGACAGATAGTGATGGCCAAACGAACAACCGCGTACAGTATTTAGGCTCTGCACGCGGTGATAAAAAGTGATTAAAAATAATTGAAAGTCATGTTGAAGCTTAAGCTCTAAGGTTGACTGTCTTCAGCCGCAAGCTTTGATTGCCCTATCCAGTAGCGGCTAAACTGATAGGCTACCCGTCCAGAACGCCCACCACGCTCCGATGCCCAGCGTAATGCAGCTGCTCTAATATCATCAGGTAGAGGGTCATTGTTTGCCGCAACAAGGTCATGATTGTTAAGATTATTTGTCGCATCTGAGGTTTGTTGTGGCTGAATAGATAAATAGTGGCGCACTATTTGTAAATAAGTGCTTTGGTCCATCGGATGAAACGATAACCATAAACCGAAACGGTCAGATAGTGATACCGTTTCATCAACGGTCTCATAAGGATTGACCTCGTCGGTCTGACCGTTATAAATATTAATATTGTCTTTCATAAACTGTGGCAACAAATGGCGGCGGTTACTGGTGGCATAGACCAATAGTTTATCTTGTTCTGAATCAAGTGAACCATCCAACACACTTTTTAGGGTCCGATAGCTCTCGTCCTGACCATTAAACGCCAAATCATCGCAGTACACTACATAATGGCAGCCACAATCCGCTGGCAGCGCATTAATTGCAGCGCGTATCTTATCAAGCACCCGTAGATCATCACGAGCAATTTCAATAATGCGCAGACCTTCGCTATGATAGGCTTGTAGTAGCGCGCGGATCAGTGATGATTTACCCGCGCCGCGTGTCCCTGTCATTAGTACATGGTTGGCTGGATAGCCTCTTAGAAACTGCCGCGTATTTTGTACCAGTTTTGATTTTTGCGTTTCGATACCGTGCAAGTCCTCTAGACTCAAAAACAGATTGACCGCCAATGGTTGCAGGTGTCCGTTATGACCACCGACCCAGCGATAGGCCAGTTGTGCAGGGTCAATATCAATAGTGGGGGTTACTTGCTCTTGTAAATATTGACTGAGCAAGTCTAATACATGGTCGGGTAGGGCGTAATGATTGGGCTGTGTAGATGATGAATTGGGTAGTTGCGACATAATGACTCTAACCGTTAAAGTGGCGTTTAACACTAAATCCAAAAAGTATGATTAACGTTATTAAATCTGCTAAGCCTAATAGATGTAGTGCTTGCACAGTTTTTTGCGTTATTCTGGTTTTTGGAGATGGTATAAATTGGGCGGTAGCAGTGTCACCGTACCATGAAAAACAGTATCGGGAAAAGTACCATGAAAAATAGTGCCAGTAATCTGTCTAATATACAAGCGTTACAGGCACATGCTCAGCAGCTATTGCCAATCATTACTCAAGCGTTGTCCGCACGATATTATACTGAGCTAGCCCACCAACGCCTTAGCCAGCAAAATAGTGGAAAAAATAGGGAGCAAAATCAGAATGCTAAAAGCTATGATATTAAAAATAATAATTATCAAGGTTTAACACGCGCGCAGCATCCACAGTTTGGTAATGTGATGATTAAATGGCAGTTAAGTGCTTTAAGTAATGTAAGTAAAGGTGGTGCCAGTCAAGACTCAGACAAGTTGGCTGATTTAACCGACGAAGCGGATGTTCTAAAATCTATAAATACTTCATCGAACCATCAAAATAATCTGATCGCACCGCTGCTATTAGATTATGAAAATATCACGCTTCAAATATTAGAGCCGTCTTTGCAGCTGATTATACTTGTCATGCCCTATTATCTTAATGGCAGCTTGGCAAGTCAGTTAAGCGCTCAAAAGCATCTGTTATTAACCGCTCAACAAAAACATCAATTTATCTTGCAAGCTGCTTATCTTATTCGTCGTTTGCATAAGATAGGCTGGTTACATAATGATATTAAGCCCAGTAATATTTTGCTCAAACGGACTTTAACGGATGGCACTAATTATAATAGAATAACGTCTGATTTGTTGTTAACTGATTTTGCTTTAGCGCAACGCTTTGATAGCGCTAGTAATTCAAATCCTGCGGGCACACCAGCATATCTTGCGCCCGAGCGTTGGCAAGGGCAGGGTGCAACGGTATCGAGCGATATTTATGCGTTTGGAATAATGCTGTATGAGATATTAGTGGGCAAGCGACCGTTTAGAGTGAGAGCGCAAAGTAGTCAGCCAATGCTTGATTGGGCGATTCAACATTGCCAACAGCCTGTGCCAAAATTGCCATCAGAATATGATCGCTATCAACACATTATCGATAAGGCATTGGCAAAATGGCTAGAGACGCGCTATCGAAGTATGGAGGAGGTTTTGAGGGATTTAACGTTGTTACAAAGCAGATAAAGCGTATTACTGATAGTCTTGATAGAGTGCTTCCACAGATTTATCATTAACGATGCTTTGACACTGAGCAAATTTCATATTGAAAGTCTCTCTTAATTCATTCATCTGATCTATATTGGTGTTGTCAGTACCAGAGTAATAACTCTTAGCGCTAATAGCATAGCGGCTCATTGTATCTAATGTTTCATCGCAAACCTCAAAAGGTGCGATAGTTGGCAGACGATTAACATTCACATTATCTATGATTCTATAAGTGTTGCTGATAGTGCTTGCTAATAGTTTGGTATCTTGGGTAGCAATCGCGCTTTCTATACCCGCTTTTAGAACGGTTAACTTTTCTAAAAGTATCTCTGCATCGTGGTGAAAGCCACTAAATTTATCCAAGCTCATCATAATCTTGGTATTCGAGTTTGTATCCAAGTCAGCTGAACTATCAGGTTTATATAGGTTGCGAAGACCCAAAAGACTGGCTGTCAATAGCAGCAGTAGACCTACCGTTAACCAAAATCCTTTATTCATCGTTTTAAACCAGTCATTTTTATACCTCTAATAATTGCTATCAGGCCTTTATCCATAATATAGGTCTTAGCTTTCTCTGTTTATTATGGATAAGTGTTTTACATAAACCTTAAACACAAAAAAACCTGCTCAGAGGCAGGTTTTGATATTTGGTCTAAGATGTACTATCCGAAAATGGTGGGGCTGGAGAGACTCGAACTCTCACACCTTGCGGCGCCAGAACCTAAATCTGGTGCGTCTACCAATTCCGCCACAGCCCCATTTTCGTTACTCTATCATTAACAGCAATGAAACTCAAATGCTATCTAGACAGTTAACTGATTCGGTAGTGCGTCTCAGTGGTTGGCTATTATATAGAGTTTGAATGATTTGGCAACCCCTATTTGCAATTAATTTTAATTTTTTAGCGATTATTTTTACTAAGAATTATAAATTATTGATATTAAAAGAATTTGCGTTTGTTCTCTGATGCAGAGATGTCTAAATGATGACACGCCCTAGCCAAAGTGTGTGTGCATATCATTAATATAGGCATCAATATTGACTATGCCTAGGAGAAAGGAATACTCGATATAATATTTAACCATAAATCAACACTATAGGGCGGCAAAACTGGTGATTATCACAAAAAAAACGTACAATGCGCACAGCCAATTTATCTCTAGCAAGGTCAGCCATGCCCAAAACTTCTACCGAGTCCGTTAATCCGACTGTTACTACCTCACAGCCAGTTCCTAACACCCCAAAGGACACTGCTACTATCTTCAATCCTGCCAAGCCGACAGCAACGCCCGCGCAGCGCTCAACAGATAGCAGTGACCCTTACCACCATAAAGCCAATCACAATCAAAACCGTAGTATCGAACAAAGTAGTCAGGTGACTTCAACTACTTCAGCGACTATAAATGCGCCCGTCAACACAGCGCCTAAGATTGGTTTTGTATCGCTTGGTTGCCCAAAAGCATTAGTAGATAGTGAGCGTATTATTACGGAATTGAGCCGTGATGGCTATCAGGTTGCCAGTGATTATGATGGCGCAGACCTAGTCGTGGTTAATACTTGCGGCTTTATTGAGTCAGCAGTACAAGAGTCGCTCGATGCCATCGGTGAGGCCATTAGTAAAAACGGTAAAGTCATCGTAACGGGTTGCTTGGGTAAAGAAGCGGAAAAAATCCGTACCATGCATCCAGCGGTGCTAGCTGTGACTGGTGCTCATGCTTATGATGAAGTGATTACCGCAGTTTCACAGCATGTGCCGCGCCCCAATAAGGCACAGGACAAAGACTATAATCCTAAAATTGATTTGATTAATGAAGCGGGCATTAAATTAACGCCCAGTCATTATGCCTATCTAAAAATATCTGAAGGTTGTAACCATCGCTGTACTTTCTGCATTATTCCAAGCCTACGCGGTGATTTAGTATCGCGTCCGATTGATAGTGTCATGAATGAAGCACTGGCGCTCAAAAAGGCGGGGGTGAAAGAGTTACTTATTATCTCGCAAGACACTTCTGCGTATGGTTTGGATTTAAAGTACAAGACCAGCTTTTGGAATGGTATGCCGCTCAAATCCAAGTTTTATGATATGTGTAAAGCGTTGAATGATTTGGGTATTTGGGTGCGTCTGCATTACGTCTATCCGTATCCGCATGTGGATAAAGTCGTTGAGCTTATGGGCGAGAAGAAGCTGTTACCTTATTTGGATATTCCGTTCCAACATGCCAGTCATCGCATCTTAAAAGCCATGAAACGCCCAGCACATAGCGAGAACACGCTAGCTCGTATCAAGGCGTGGCGTGAGATTTGTCCTGATATCGTCATTCGCTCCACCTTTGTCGTTGGCTTCCCTGGTGAGACCGAAGAAGACTTTCAAGTCTTGCTTGACTGGTTAGTCGAAGCAGGCCTTGACCGCGTTGGTGCCTTTACCTATTCGGAAGTCGAAGGCGCGGTCGCCAATGATTTGCCAAATCCTGTGCCTGAAAATATCAAGCAAGAACGCTACGAGCGTTTTATGAGCGTACAGCAAGAGATTTCTGCGCAAAAACTACAAGAAAAAATTGGCAAAACCTTAATGGTATTGGTCGATGAAATTGATAGTGAGGAAGGCATCGCTATTTGTCGTAGCTACGCTGACGCGCCTGAGATTGATGGTCATGTCTATGTCGATGAGATTGACGGCCACGTCAAAGTAGGGCAATTCTTAACGGTTACTATTGATGATGCTAGCGAATATGACTTATTTGCTAGTTATCAAGGTTAAAAAGCAAACCTATTATCTCAAGTGAAAATTGCCCAACAGCGGGCAGTTTTTGCTACAATTAGCGCAATTTAGCCTTTTTACATGCCTACCACTGAGTATGACGCTGTAGGCGAATCCAAAGGCAAATTCTATTTGTGTTTTATCGATAACTTTAATTATAATTTAATGCTAACAAGGTGACCCCATGTCTGACAAAAACCCAAGTTATTCTCGTATCTTGCTAAAACTCTCTGGCGAAGCCTTAGCGGGTGGCAAAGACATGGGTATTGATACCGAAGTACTCGATAAAATGAGTTTGTCTATTGCTCATTTACGCGGACTTGGTGTACAAGTCGGTATCGTCGTCGGCGGCGGTAACTTATATCGCGGTGCTCAGCTACAAAAAGAAGGCTTGGTTGGTCGCGTCACAGGCGATCAAATGGGTATGCTAGCCACTGTTATGAATGGTCTGGCAATGCGTGACGCCCTTGAGCGTCGCAATATCAAAACCCGTTTGATGTCAGCGTTGCCCATTGGTGAGGTAACTGAAAGCTATAGCAGCCGTAATGCGATTCGTTATCTTAAAAACGGCGAAGTGTGTATCTTTGTCGCTGGTACAGGCAATCCTTTCTTTACCACTGATACGGCTGCTTGCTTACGCGGTATCGAAATCGAAGCGGGCTTAATCTTAAAAGCCACCAAAGTTGATGGTGTCTATGATAAAGACCCAAGCCTACATGCTGATGCGGTCAAATATGATGGTTTGACCTTTGATGAGGTATTAGAGCAGAAGCTCGGGGTCATGGATTTAACCGCTATTGCGCTATGCCGTGAGCACAATGTACCGTTACAAGTTTTTGATATGACCAAGCCTAACGCCTTATTGAATGTGATTATGGGCGAAAATGAAGGCACACGCGTTTATCATTAATTTTTATTGCTACGTCAGCCCTGAATGTGGCTGAATAAACAACCAATAATGAATACCTATATAATTAACAATGAATGATTTGTCGACAGCGATAAATAAGGATACCTAATGATTAAAGAGATTAAGCAAGACGGCGAAGCGCGCATGCAAAAAACCTTAGAAGCGCTTGAGAGTACTTTTAGTAAAGTCCGTACTGGGCGAGCGCATCCAGGTATGTTGTCAGGCGTGATGGTCAGCTACTACGGTTCTGATACCCCACTAAACCAAGTAGCCAGCGTCAACGTTGAAGACTCGCGTACCTTACTTGTGCAGCCGTTTGACCGCACCATGGTACAAGCGATTGATAAAGCGATTCGCGAAGCAGATTTGGGTCTGAACCCAATGTCAGCTGATGTGATTCGTGTGCCGATGCCAGCGTTGACAGAAGAAACCCGAAAAGATATGCAAAAATTGGCACGTGGCGAGGCAGAAAACAGCCGTGTTTCTATTCGTAATATTCGCCGTGATATGATGAACGATATTAAAGACTTGGCAAAAGAAAAAGAAATATCAGAAGATGATGAGCGCCGTGCCAGTGATGATATTCAAAAAATTACCGATAAGTTTATTGAGACCATTGATAGCCGCTTAAGTAAAAAAGAAAGCGATTTAATGGAAGTATAAACATCAGTTTTTTTGTCATTTAGACCGACAAAATATTGGTAATACCGCCAAAACTAAGCAGCCAATGCACCGGCTGCTTAGTTTTGTGTAGATTGCTGTCATAATATGGTCAAGGTCAAATGACTGAATTGTGATAAGTTTATGAATTGTCTGTATTGTCCTTTTTAACCGCTATCGCACGCGTTATTATTATCTCACCTCAACAATAAGCAAGTTCGCCTATGTCCCCGTCAACGTCAACCGCTTCGATTTCTGCTATTCTTCCCCGTCATATTGCTATCATCATGGATGGCAATAATCGCTATGGTAAAGCCAATGAACTGGGTGCTGGTCAAGGGCATGTGGCAGGCAAAGATGCGCTAGACCCGATTGTCGAATACTGTGTTAGGGTCGGAATTGAAGTCTTAACGGTATTTGCCTTTTCTAGTGAAAACTGGCAACGCCCACCAAATGAGGTGGCGTTATTGATGCACCTATTAAGCTTAACCATTCATGAGCAAATGCCTCGTATGCAGAAGCACCGTATTCGTCTGCGTTTCATTGGTGATCGCAGTCAGCTGAGCGATGATTTGCAGGCATTAATGGCAGACGCTGAAGCAAAAACGGCAAATTTTGAAGCCATGACATTGGTCATTGCGATCAGTTATGGCGGCCAATGGGATATCGCCCATGCCGCAAAGCAGCTGGCACAGCAAGTGCAGCTAGGCCAGCTATCAGTGGAAGATATCGATAAACAGAGCCTCAGTAAGTATGTGCAATTGGCGGATGCGCCCGAAGTGGATATGCTAATACGTACAGGTGGCGAATATCGTCTTTCTAACTTTTTATTGTGGCAATCGGCGTATGCCGAGCTATTTTTTACCCAAACACTGTGGCCAAACTTTGCAGCGGATGAGTTAGCAGCGATGGTGGCAGAATTCGCCCGACGACAACGCCGCTTTGGCAAAACCAGCGAACAGGTAGTGACAGAGCAGAAAATGCATTAAGAAACTTGCTGGTGACACAATAAACCGTCTTAATTGGCTATATTGAACGTTCACGAATACGCACTGTTAGTGGGCTATTGTAGATTAACTGCTATAATGCGTTTTTAATCAGGCATTTTTCATTATTAATAAGGCTCAATAAGTATGTGGCAACGAATTAAGACGGCAATTGTTCTCGTTATTATCGTTGGTATTGCAATGTTTGCGAGCCAAACCCCTATTTTATTTGCGCCGCTGTTAGCGGTTGGGGTGATTATCGCTGCTCATGAATGGACCAAGCTGATGCCGAAGTGGCGCCAGCCTGTTTTATTTGTAGTACTGGTCTTGGTGCTGACCTTAGTATCGCTCATATTTAAAGTCACTTGGCTGTTTTGGTGGGTGGCTTCACTGGCTATATGGCTAATGGCCTTGTCTTGGGTCAGAGTTTTCCCCACGCATACTAATTGGTATGGCAAGAAGCTGGCATTGATGGGCGCTGTGATATTAACCGCCTCTATTACCGCTATGTTTTATTTGTGGCAACTGTCAGCATGGTGGTTGCTCTATGTGTTCTTATTAGTCTGGTGCGCGGATAGTGGCGCTTATTTTGTGGGTCGCAAGCTTGGTCGCCGCAAGATGGCACCCAATGTCTCACCTAATAAGAGTATGGAGGGACTGGCGGGTGGGCTCGTCACAGGTTTGCTGGTAGTGATTGCAATCAGTGTCTTTAAATTACAGTTAACTGGCGTGCCACTTATTGCTTTTGTGGCGTTATCCGCAATAACGATTTTAGCATCTGTTCTTGGTGATTTGTTTGAGTCAATGCTTAAACGCCGCGCCGATGTCAAAGATTCAGGAACCATTTTACCGGGTCATGGCGGAGTGCTTGATCGTATCGACTCGCTATTATCTGCCACACCGATATTTGCGCTTGGGTTTTGGGCGATACAGCAGCTAGGTTTGATCGTGGTGTAGTCCGTTCGCTGTAAAGATTTTATAGCGAGGCGGATGGCGGTTTTTCCGCCTCTGTCGATGTAAGCACAGCACGCAAATTTTTTTTCAGTCTTTCATAGAGGCAAAATAGGTAATAGCCTTATTTAGCCTCTACAAGATAAAGCTATAAGGGTAAGATCGCTTATTTTTTTATATAATAGTATTTATAGTAGCAATGGCTTTTATGTTTTTTGCGGCTTACTCTTACTTTTTTCTTTAGTTTTTTATACGAGTGCTGTTTTTTACAGTACCATTCATAGGTAAGGCACCGATGGTTATGACGCAACGTATCGCCGTACTAGGCGCGACAGGTTCGATTGGCGATAGCACGTTAGCAATTCTAGCGGCACAACCACAGCACTACGAAGTTTATGCTTTATCAGGCTACCAGCATTTAGATAAGTTACTGGCGCTTTGCAAACAGTTTTTACCCAAACGCGTCAGTGTACCGACAGC
This sequence comes from Psychrobacter sp. FME6, assembly GCF_014861365.1. GTDB lineage: Bacteria > Pseudomonadota > Gammaproteobacteria > Pseudomonadales > Moraxellaceae > Psychrobacter. The sequence continues at coordinate 26,165 of NZ_RRYW01000021.1, read as the reverse complement.
AGCGGTCGATGATTTTGCCCAGCGCCTTGGTGCGGCTGGTCTGGATATCGATGTGGTAGGCGGCGCAGAAGGGTTGGTAGATATTGCCACTGACTCGCAAACTGATACGGTCGTTGCCGCTATTGTGGGCGCGGCAGGGCTGCCTTCTACCTTAGCAGCAGCGCGTGCAGGTAAGCGTATTCTACTGGCCAATAAAGAAGCCCTGGTGATGGCAGGGAAAGTGATGATTAATGCGGTCAAAACGCATCATGCTACCTTGCTACCGCTCGACTCTGAGCACAACGCTATTTTTCAGTGTTTGCCGTTCTCTATTCAACAAGACCACAGTCAAATTCATGAGCTAAGCCATGGCGTACGCAAGCTGTGGTTGACCGCGTCTGGTGGACCATTTTTGCAAAAATCATTTGCACAGATGCAGCAAGCGAGTGTCACTGAAGCGGTCAAACACCCAAACTGGTCGATGGGACAAAAAATATCAGTCGACTCGGCAACGATGATGAATAAAGGGCTTGAGCTGATAGAAGCGTGTCATTTATTTGACTTGCCTGAAAATAAAATAAATGTGGTTATTCATCCGCAAAGTATCATTCACTCAATGGTAGAATATAGCGATGGTAGCTTTTTAGCGCAGCTGGGCAGTCCAGATATGAAAACCCCCATTGCCCATGCGCTCAGCTACCCCAATCGTATCGATAGTGGCTCACAGCCATTAGATTTATTTGCGCTAAGTGCTTTGGAATTTGTTGAACCAGATCTGCAAAAATTTGCCTGCTTAAGCCTTGCTCGGCAAGCGATGCAAGCGGGCACGCAAGCGACGATTGTATTAAATGCAGCCAATGAGATTGCCGTTTCTGCATTTTTAGAAGGTCATATTCGCCTGACTGATATTGCTGATATTAATGAGCAAGCCTTAAATGATATACAGCTACCACCGTTAAGTGACACTGCTGATATAGAAGATATTCTAGCGATTGATAAAATAGCACGCCATCTTACTGACAAGCTTGTAGCAAAATTAGCGTAATAGCTCTTAATAATATTGAGAACCAGTTCATTGATAAAAGCTGTTAAGAAAAATACTGAGAGACAATCATGACATTTTTATTAACGCTGCTTGCGGCAATATTTGTCTTAGGGCCGCTCATTGCTTTGCACGAGTGGGGTCATTACATTGTGGCGCGTCTTTGCGGCGTTAAAGTACTGACGTATTCTATTGGCTTTGGTCCTAAAATGTTTGGTTGGACCAGTAAAAAAAGTGGCATTGACTATCGACTTTCCGCCTTACCACTGGGTGGTTATGTCAAAATGCTCGATGAGCGTGAAGGCGAAGTCGCAAAAGATGAGCAACACTTGGCGTTCAATCGTCAGCATCCGCTCAAGAAAATAGCGATCGTCGCGGCTGGCCCGATCATGAACTTTGTGATTGCGATTGTGCTATTTTGGGTGTTGTTCATGACCCCGTCAGAACAGTTAGCGACCAATATTGGGCAAGTATTGCCTGATACCCCTGCCGCGATGGCACAGTTGCCTGTTGGCGATAAAATTATTGCCATTGATGGTCATGACGTACAGACTTGGGAAGGTATCAACTATCGTCTCGCTGGGCGTATGGGTGAGACAGATAATGTCAGTGTCACGCTGCAGTCAAACGCACAAACCAATAGTTCGACTAAAACCTACCAAGCACCTGTCACAGAGTTTATGCAAGGTACAGCACAAGGTAAAGATGCATTAACCAGTTTTGGCATGATACCGTGGCAGCCGAATATTGAACCGATAATCGGTGATTTAACCCCTGAGGGCGCCGCCAGTCGTCAAGGTTTAAAAGTTGGTGACCGGATTACTGCCATTAATGGCAAAGAAATCAAAGATTGGATTAGTGCCACGCGTATTATCCGCGATAGCCCTGAAACGCTGCTTGATTTTACGGTATTGCGTGATGATAAATCTGTGCAATTACAGATTATGCCGCAAGGTAAAAAAGACAATTTGGGTAACGATTATGGACAAATTGGTGCTATGGTGGCACAGTCTGAAATTGTTATTCCGGATGAATACAAGACGACGGTGGTTTATGGTCCTGGCGAGTCGCTGGTCAAGTCGTTTGAGAAGACCGAACAGTTGGCAGTCATGACCGTCAGCTCGATGGGCAAGATGCTGTCAGGCATGATTGGTTTGGACAATTTGTCCGGCCCGATTACCATTGCTAAAGTTGCTAAGCAAAGTTTTGATATCAGTTGGCAAATGGTGCTATCGACGGCAGCGTTGATTAGTTTGAGCCTTGCTGTACTAAATCTTTTGCCCATTCCGGTATTAGATGGTGGTCATATAGTATATTATCTTATTGAGCTGATTCGCGGTAAGCCACTCTCAGAAGGGGTGCAAATGATTGGGTTAAATATCGGTTTACTCTTGCTGGCAGGTTTCATGGTGTTAGCAATTGGTAATGATATCAGTCGGCTTTTTTGAGTAAATAATAGATAATATGGCCGATAAGGCACGAGATACTAATGGTTTTGCGCCCATCATGCGCTGATCATTACCATGATAGATGGGCTACTTTGTATCATGGCCTCTGTACTAATCGTAATTTTTAGTTTATTTTGTGATGCATTTTATATAAAGTGTTCTGAGTTTCCCGCGCGTAGTTTATGACTTTACGCGATATGGTCGAGACAATATGTGCTTTTCAACTTAACTTAAGCAGTTTTTTATTGACGGATAGTATTTATGCGTACGCCTTTATTTATGAGCGCGGCTGGGTTGCCGTTAGTTGTAGCGATGATGAGCATGCCGGTACAGGCTGCAGAATTTGTAGTCACTGACATCGGTTTCAACGGCCTGCAACGCCTAACCCCCGATAGCCTCTATCCGGTTCTGCCTGTTTCGGTAGGGGATACGGTGAATGATAGTAGTTTGGCGGCCAGTATTAAGGCGCTGTATGCGACTGAAAACTTTGCTGATATTCAAAGTCGTGTCGAAGGCGGTAAACTACGGTTTGATGTCGTCGAACGTCCAACCATTGCCGAAGTAAACTTTGAGGGCAATAAGCTCATCCCTAAAGAAGGGCTTGAGCAGGGGCTCGACAACGCTGGTTTGTCAGTTGGTGATGTGCTAAAACAAGCCACGTTACAGGGCGTAGCCAACGAGCTACAGCAGCAGTATATCAGTCAGGGCTATTACAACAGTAATATCGAAGTAGAGCAAACCGTCCTTGATGGCAATCGGGTTAAGCTTGATGTGCGCTTTATCGAAGGTAAGCCTGCCAAGGTAGTTGATATCAACATCATCGGCAACAAACACTTTAGTGATGAAGAAATTAAAGATGTCTTTGCGGTCAAAGAATCCTCATGGACACGTCTACTCTCTAAGTCTGATCGTTATGCCAAAGAAAAGCTGGCCGCCAGTTTAGAAAACCTAAAAGCACTATACCAAAATGACGGTTATGTACGTTTTGCCGTTGATAATGCGGTGCTCAATATTAGCGAAGATAAGAGCAGTGTGTTTATCGAAGTCAGTCTTAGCGAAGGCGAGCGTTATCAGTTTGGCGAAGTGAATTTTTTAGGCAAGCCGACTTTTGATGATAATGAGTTAAAAGAGCTGGTCACCTTTGCGCCTAACGAAAAGTACTCACAAGCCAAGTTAGATGAAACCACGGCAGCATTGAAGAGTCGTTATGGCAATGAAGGTTATTACTTAGCAGAGATAAGACCAGTACCGCGTATCAATGATGATACCAAAATGGTCGAGATTGACTATTTTATCGATCCTGCACGTCCTATTTATGTTCGCCGTATCAATTTTACCGGTAATATCAAAACACAAGATGAAGTACTGCGCCGCGAAATGCGTCAATTAGAAGGCGCACTGGCATCTAGCGATAAGATACAACTGTCACGTACGCGCCTGATGCGAACTGGTTTCTTTAAAGGCGTCAATGTTGATGTGAAACCAGTGCCGAACCAGCCCGACCAAGTGGACGTAAACTATACGGTTGAAGAACAGCCATCTGGTAGCTCAACGATTGCCGCTGGTTACTCACAAAGTGGCGGTGTAACGTTCCAGTTAGATCTCACGCAAAACAACTTTATGGGTACGGGTAACCGTGTCAAAGCAGCGTTATCACGTTCAGAAACGCGTGATTCTTATAGCTTGGGCTATACCGATCCGTACTTCACTGAAAATGGTGTATCGCAAGGCATTAGCGCTTATTATCGTGAAACCAAGTACGACGATAGAAACGTTAGTAACTATGTGACGGATGCTTATGGCGCTACGCTAAACTATAGTTATCCAGTTGATGAAACCAAACGCGTTAGTGCCGGTCTTAATGTTGACAAAACCTCAGTGCGCGGTGGCCGTTTCCTAGGTGTGTCAAACGTTCAACAAATTATTGATGACGGTGGGTCGTTTGAAAGTTTTGTCAATGATGAAGGTGAAGCGACTGGACGCACAGGCTTTAAAAACGACTATCAAACCTACAACCTGTTATTTGGTTGGGACTACAGTACTTTAGATCGTCCCGTATTTCCAAGCAAAGGTATGAGTCATACGGTCGATGCAACGATTGGTCTGGGTGATGCCAGCTATCAAAAACTCGTTTATCGCGGCAATATCTACTATCCTATTTATAAAGATTGGGTCGCACGCGGTTATACCAAGCTCGGTTATGGTAATGATTTACCGTTCTATGAAAACTTCTATGCCGGTGGTTATGGCTCGGTACGTGGTTATGAAGCGTCAACGCTAGGACCCAAATCTCAGACATATTATGATGCCATCAATGATGATTTGCGCTATAAAGATGAAGAAATTGGTGGTAATGCGCTCGTTAGCTTCGGTAGTGAGCTAATCTTGCCAATGCCATTCAAAGGCGATTGGGCAGACCAAGTACGTCCAGTATTATTCGCTGAAGGCGGTCAGGTATTTGATACCACGGATAAAGAAGATCGTAACTTTATCAATCCTAACGATGGCACCGATACAGGCGTGCCATTATTAACGCAAGATAATAGTATGCGTTTTAGTGCTGGTGCTGGGGTAACTTGGTATACGCCAATTGGTCCGATTTCACTGAGTTATGCCGTCCCTATTGGTGATAAAGAAGGCGATGAAACTGAAAAAGTTCAGTTCCAGATTGGTAACACCTTCTAAGTTAACAATGGCTTTTAACCTTATATAACTGTTTTTAATTAGGGATTTTTCCAGATTAAAAAAGCAGTTAGATTTTAACAGGTCGTCAAGCTGAATCCTCAGTTTGACGACCGCCTTATTCATAATAATATTCACAAAAACATTAATAGCAACTATGATAACGATTGAGCAACTTATCACTCGGATTGAGCAGCGTCAGCCTATTACTAATAAGGCTGAAATCAACGCTGAACAGTCACGTCAAAAATTTAGTAGCGTGGGTAGTCTGACCACTGCTGACAGCAAGCAGTTGAGCTTTTTGGCAGATCCACACTATGTTTCTAGTTTAGCAAACAGTCGGGCAGGGGCCGTACTGGTCACCGCAGAGTATCGTGACCAAGTGCCAGCGACAGCACTAGCGCTTGTCGTAGCAAGCCCTTACTTAGCCTACGCTAGCGCCAGTCAGCTGTTTGCTCATGAGTCACCTGCCAATGCAATCCATCCTAGTGCGGTGATTGCCGATAGTGCTGTCATCGGTGAGCAAGTGACCGTCGGCGCTTTCTGTGTGATTGGCGATAATGTGCAAATTGGCGCGCGTAGCTCACTTGATGCCCATGTAGTGATCGAAGCAAATACTAAGATCGGCCATGATTGTATTATCAAATCACAAGTGGTCATCGGGCATGATTGTATCATCGGTAATCACGTGAGACTGCATGCAGGGGTGAGTGTGGGTGCGGAAGGTTTTGGTTTTGCTCCCACCAGCAATCCTAGTGTTACAGGCTGGGAGCGTATCGCCCAGTTAGGTCGCGTCATCATCGGCGATCATGTGCGTATTGGTAGTCATACCTGTATTGATCGCGGTGCTATTGATGATACGCTGATTGGTAACCATGTTATTATTGATAATTTAGTACAAGTCGCTCATAACGTGCGTATCGGTGATGGCACAGCAATCGCTGCTCAAACGGGGATCGCTGGCAGCACTAGCATAGGTAAGCGCTGTATCATTGGCGGCGCGGTCGGTATCACCGGTCATATTGACATCACTGATGATGTTACTCTGTCTGGGATGTCTATGGTGACCAAATCCATTAAAAATTCTGGTTCGTACTCTTCTGGAACGGTTGCAATGCCAACGGCCAACTGGCGACGTGCAGCCGTACGCTTCCGTCAGCTTGGTCGTGGTTAGTGTGTCGTCATTAGTAAAGAACCAGTTTTAAAGATTTATAACACAGCAAGGAAGCGATATTATGAGCAGCATTGATATAGATATTTCGACGGATGAAGACGTTAAAAGCTTGGCCGCACAAGGTCTTACGCTGCCATTAACTTACGATACTTTAAAGCACTACTTGCCACATCGCTATCCTTTTATGTTAGTGGACAAGATTATCGGCTGTACGCCTGGTGAATGCATTACTGGTATCAAAAACGTGACTATTAATGAAGAATTTTTTAATGGTCATTTTCCTGATCAGCCTATTATGCCAGGAGTGTTGATGGTCGAGTCGATGGCGCAGGTCTCGGGCGTGCTGGGGTTTATCAGTGCAGGGTTAACGGCAGAAGATGGCTATTTGTACCTGTTTGCAGGGGTTGATAAGGTTCGTTTTAAGCGTCGAGTCATTCCGGGTGATCAACTGATTATTCGTGCCAAAACCGTGATGCAAAAGCGTGGTATTTATAAATTTGATTGTACGGTACATGTCGAAGATGAACTTGCTGCTAGTGCTCAGATTATGATTGCCCGTCAAGAGCAGTAGTCTGATAGTGTGCTAACTGTTTTTGATAAAAAGCCTGTCCAGAATATGTAAAAGCTGGAATTTTCAGAGCTTATAGTGTTTAAAGCGTCACTTTCAAACTGACGATAAGCATTATAATGATATATAAAACCCCACTCTCAACTTATTTTTCTAAGGTATTGGTTTACTTAGTTTTTAAAATTTCAGTTAAAACAATTAAAATTTTAAATTCTATAAAAATCAAAGGCCTACGATAAGTTGAGATTGGCGTATATAAAAGCAACATTGGTTTTCGTTTTGCTTATAACACTAAACTGGCAGAATTCGTTTTACCATTTATTCGCATCAGATGATACAAGGGCCCACATTATGAGTCAGATCCATCCAACGGCACTCATCTCACCGTCCGCTCAGATTGATGATACTGCCATTATTGGTCCGTACTGTATCGTCGGCGATGAGGTATCTATTGGCGCGCACACGGTTTTGCATCGGCACGTGGTCGTCACCAAGCTGACGCGAATTGGTAAACACAATCAGTTTTATCAATTCTCCAGTATCGGTGAGGATTGTCAAGATTTGAAATATGCGGGTGAGCGTACGTGGCTTGAGATTGGAGACCATAATACCATTCGCGAAGCTTGTAGCTTACACCGTGGTACGGCACAAGATGATGGATTGACCAAGATTGGTAGCCATAATCTGCTGATGGTCAATACTCATGTGGCTCATGATTGTGTGATTGGTGATCATAATGTACTGGCCAATAATGTTGGCGTCGCAGGGCATGTGACTATTGGCAATCATACCATTATCGGTGGTAATTCTGGTATTCACCAGTTTTGTACGGTTGATGATTATAGTTTGATAGGTGGCGCTAGCTTGATATTAAAGGATGTGGCCGCCTTTACGATGGTGTCTGGTAATCCTGCAACCACTCATGGCCTTAATATCGAAGGGATGCGCCGTAAGGACTGGTCAAAAGAAACTATTGACGTGTTACGTCAGGCATACCGCACAATTTTTAGATCTGGAATGACCACCACACAAGCACTTATTATATTACAAGAAGATCTGCTGTATAAAGAACCCAAAATTCAAATGCTCATTGACTCCCTACAAAACAGTAAGCGCGGCGTGGTGCGCTAAAAAATATGAGTGTATGTTCTTAAGAAGACAACACATATCGAGTACTGATAAATATAAAAAGCCATAACTTATAGTTATGGCTTTTTATATTTATCAGTACTTGACTTTTTTGGTGGCTTAGCAGAAACTGAGCGTTTACGATATTGTAAACTTTTCTTTCTTGATATTGCTGGACGCGTCACATTGATATGTCGATGAAGTAGTTAAAAATTATTAATCGCTATTTATAATAATCATGGATGATTATGAGCGATATTAAGAAAAGCATGAGGACGTTAGAATGGCTACCAATAAACAAGAACATGCACAGTGGAGCTCTAGTTTTGGCTTCATACTGGCAGCAGTAGGGTCTGCAGTTGGCTTAGGAAATATTTGGAAATTTCCTTATATGGTTGGTGAGAGCGGTGGTTCTGCTTTTGTTATTGCTTATTTATTTTGTATTGCATTGGTTGGTTTTCCGGTAGTAGTGGCTGAATGGCTAATCGGTCGCCGCGGGCAAAAAAACCCTGTCAATAGTTTTACAGACGTTGCTGTTAGTGAAGGTAAATCACCTAGCTGGGGAATTGTGGGCGCGACAGGTATTCTAGGTGGTTTTCTCATTCTATCCTTCTATAGTGTGATCGGTGGTTGGGCACTTAACTATATCACCAAAACAGGGGCTGGTAGTTTTTCTGGTCAGGATGGTGATGCGGTTGGTGCTACCTTTGATGCTATGTTGGCTTCAGCTGGTACGCTAACGATTTGGCATACGGTGTTTATGATAGTCACTGCGCTGATTGTCGGTGTTGGTGTGACTCGCGGTATCGAAACCACTGCTAAAATTTTAATGCCACTATTAGGTCTTATTTTATTCGTCATCGTTGGCTATAACGTGGTGAATGGTGGTTTTGGTGAGGCAGTGACTTATCTATTCGCTCCTGATTTGAGCAAACTAACTGGGGAGGTCATGTTAGCCGCTCTAGGTCATGCTTTCTTCACACTATCCATCGGTATGGGTATCATGGTTGCTTACGGCTCATATCTAGGCCGTGAAGTTAATCTACTAAAAACAGCGCGTACCGTTGTCATTTTAGATACGGTGATTGCACTGGCCGCTGGTTTAGCCATTTTCCCGATTATCTTTAGTAATGGTCTTGACCCTTCTTCAGGTCCAGGTCTTATTTTCGTCAGCTTACCGATTGCCTTTGGTAGTATGACGGGAGGTACCATTATTGGTACGCTGTTCTTCTTACTCATTACTTTTGCAGCAATTACGTCATCAATCTCGTTACTTGAGCCAACGGTTGAGTTCCTAGAAGAGCGTACGCCAATGAGCCGTACGGTATCGACCATCGTTGCCAGTACCGTTATTTGGCTCCTTGGTATCGCGGCATTATTATCATTTAACCTATGGTCTGACTTTACCATCATGGGTAATGGTATCTTTGATGCGTTAGATAAGGTGACCAGTAAGTTCTTATTACCATTGACTGGTCTTGCAGGTATTATCTTCTTTGCTTGGAGAATGGATCAACGTAGTATCCAACAGGAGCTTAATTTATCTGGTACTACTTGGCAGGTATGGCAAATCATTGCTAAGTTTGTCGCCCCAATAGCGATCATTGCAGTATTTATTGCAACACTAATGGGCTAATAGCTTATTGGTATAATCAGTTAAAAATGAAAGGAATACGATGATAATAATGTACTATTGCTATAATCTTTTCTTGCTTGCTGTTCGCAGGCGTGACAGAGGCTGCAAAAATTTATAGCCAATAGCACTGTATCGTTTTTAAAATGAATCTACTATAAGCGTCAATATGTAGTGAATAAAAAAAGGCCTAAGATAACTCTTAGGCCTTTTTTTATACTTTATAATCGGTATTAAGAAAAATGGTAATTAGCGTAAATTCAGCTCAGGAACCGTCTGTCCGCGTTTATTATAAAACTCAGTCACAAATTCATCAAAGCTGTCTTGTTCGATGGCGTCTCTAATCCCGTGCATCAAACGCTGATAGTAGCGTAGATTATGAATAGTCGCTAATTGCGCACCTAGCATCTCTTTGCATTTGTTTAAATGATAAAGATAAGCACGGCTAAAGTTTTGGCAAGTATAGCAATCACATTCAGGGTCCAGTGGGCCTTCATCGTTACGGTACTGGCTATTACGGATGCGTACTATACCTGCATTGTCCGTGTCACCGGTGACGAAGTAATGACCATTACGCGCGTTGCGAGTCGGCATGACACAATCAAACATATCAACGCCGCGGCGTACGCCTTCCACAAGGTCTTCAGGCTTACCAACGCCCATCAAATAGCGCGGCTTGTCGGCTGGCATATCATCGGCGATATAGTCTAGGACGTCCATCATCTCTTCTTTTGGTTCGCCAACAGACAGGCCGCCGATGGCATAACCATCAAAGCCAATATTGAGCAAACCTTCGAGTGACTGCTGGCGCAAATCGGCATACATACTACCTTGAATGATACCAAATAGGGCGTTGGTGCTGCCCAGTCTTTTATGTTCATCGACGCAGCGCTGTCCCCAACGTAATGACAGCTCTAGAGATTTTTTGGCTTCATCATGAGTCGCTGGATAAGGGGTGCATTCATCGAACTGCATGACGATGTCAGAGTTTAAGCTATACTGAATCTGCATTGATTTTTCTGGTGATAAGAAAACCTTGGCACCATCAATAGGAGATTTGAAGTTAACGCCCTCTTCAGTGATTTTACGCATGGCACCCAAACTGAATACTTGGAAACCGCCAGAATCGGTCAAAATCGGCTTGTCCCAATGCATAAATTTATGCAAGCCACCGAATTTATCAATCACATCAGTGCCTGGGCGTAGCCATAGATGAAAGGTATTGCCAAGAATAATATCCGCACCAATGGCTTCGATATCACGTGGTAGCATGCCTTTGACCGTACCGTAAGTACCCACAGGCATAAATGCAGGTGTTTGCACATCGCCATGATTGAGATGAACCGTACCCCGGCGCGCACGCGTGACGCCACTGGCTGTTTTATGTAAGACAAATTGCATATTATAACCGCTATGTAAGCTATGAAAATGGTGCTAATTATAGCATTATTCGCCATTTTTTGGACATGGATGTTTCGTGGTCATCAATATAACCGTTTAACATGATATTGCTATAACCAAAAAAAAGACAGCAATCGCTGTCTTTTTTTTGTTCAATTTCAAGATAACTGATTTAGCTGTTTTGCTCGCGAATGATGTTCAGCATACGGCGCAATGGCTCTGCGGCTCCCCATAACAGTTGATCACCAACGGTAAACGCGCCTAGGTACTCAGGACCCATATTGAGCTTACGTAGACGACCTATTGCCACTGTTAAAGTACCTGTTACTGCTACTGGCGTTAAGCGATTCATGGTCGCTTCCTTGTCGTCTTCGACCACATCTAACCATTGATTGCCGCTGTTTTTAAGCGCGGCTTCGATTTCCTCTAATGGAATATCTTTTTTAAGCTTGATGGTCAAGCCTTGTGCATGACAGCGCATCGCGCCAACGCGGACGCACATACCATCAATAGCTATGTTGTTTTCGGCGTTATTACCAAGGATTTTGTTAGTTTCTACGCCGCCTTTCCATTCTTCACGTGACTGTTTGTTTTCTAACTGCGAGTCGATGTAAGGAATTAAGCTACCTGCCAATGGTACGCCAAAGTATTGCTTAGGGAAATTGTCTGAGCGTTGGGTTTGGGCAATTTTTTTATCGATTTCAAGAATAGCACTTGCAGGGTTAGCCAGCTCGTCTTTAACGGCATCATGCAGCACGCCCATGCCGTTGATTAACTCACGCATATTATTAGCGCCAGAGCCACTAGCTGCTTGATAAGTCATGGCGCTGACCCATTCTACCCAGCCTCTATTGAACAGCTCGCCGATGGCCATTAACATCAGTGACACGGTGCAGTTACCACCAATAAAGTCTTTTTTGCCGTTGGCTAGGGCGCTATCAATGACGGTACGATTGACTGGATCAAGCGTGATGATGCTGTCATCTTCCATTCGCAATGTACTTGCTGCGTCAATCCAGTAACCATGCCAACCACTATCGCGTAGTGGTTGATGAACTTTTGAGGTATAGTCACCACCTTGGCAGGTAATAATCACATCGCAAGCTGCTAGCGCATCAATATCATGAGCATCCTTTAATTGGCTGGTCTGAATACCGTCAAAGCTTGGCGCATCACCACCTGCGTTGCTGGTCGAAAAAAACACGGGCGTAATGCCATCGAAGTCTTTTTCTTCAATCATGCGTTGTATCAATACTGACCCAACCATGCCGCGCCAGCCTACCAAGCCTACTGTCAAATTACTCATGAAACTTAATCCTTTTTACAATAAATTGTTGCCTTGCCAACCAATAACAATGCCGTGAAAAAACATAAAAAGCAAGGCATTTTGGCGACTTTTCATTATTTTTTATACACTATTAATTGTGCTTATTATAACTTTAAGTTATTAATTAAAAGATAAACATTACTTTATATTAGCTTTTTTAACGCACATAGCTTTATCACATTTTAACCATTGCCAAAATAAATGATATTTGGCAGTGAGCGAAGGTAGCGAGTAGTAATGGTTATTACTAATGAGTCAAAATTGTAATGTTTTATAGTAGTGAGTGCATAATCATAGCGCATCAGTAGGCGATAATCGCGTGAAATGCTAAAGTACATAAAATGTTAAAACATGCATGATCACCTTAATAGACGGTTAATACAGACTATGGATCTCTCACTATTATATTACGGCATTCAGTGGCTAGCAGGATTCATCGCATTGGTGACGATTTGGGGTTGGATACCGCTCGATAATTGGTGGGTGCGCGGCGTTGAGTTTCCACGCATTCAAATAATGGTGCTTGGTGTGATTGCTTGGGTTGGTATGGTGATGTTTGGGTCAGAGTGGCAACTAGGGCAGTGGTGCTTATTTATCGTCTTAAGTATTACGTTGGCATTTCAGCTTAGAATGGTTTTGCCTTATACCAGATTATGGAAAAAAGAAGTGCAAAAGGCAAAAGAGTTGCCAGATGCACAGGAAAAACAGTTAAAAATTATGGTCTCAAACGTACTAACGCCGAATGAAGAAACCCAAAAATTGGTCGACTTGGTGAAGCAAAAACAACCTGATATTTTGATTACGCTAGAAAGTGATAAAAAATGGGAAAAAGCCCTACAGCAAGTCGACCCTGATTATCCCTATACTGTCAAAGTCCCGCTGGATAATTTATATGGTATGCACTTATATTCTAAGCTTGAGTTGATAGACCCTAAAGTTAAGTACTTAATGATCGATGATATACCTTCTATCCATACGCAGTTGCGCCTGCGAAGTGGTCAGGTGATTTGGTTGTACTGTTTGCACCCCATGCCACCGAGCCCAACTGAGGCGGACAAATCAACCACCCGTGATGCCGAACTGCTGATGGTTGGCAAACACATAAAAGAAAACAATCAAACAGCGATACTGGCCGGTGATCTCAATGATGTGGCGTGGTCCAAGACAACCCGTCGTTTTCAGCGTATTTCAGGATTATTAGACCCTCGTATTGGTCGGCATTTTATCAATACTTTTCATGTGAATTATCCATTTTTACGTTGGGCATTGGATCATATTTTCCATAGTACTTGCTTCACTGTCGTGGATATTAAGCGTCTGCCTTCTATTGGCTCCGATCACTTTCCTGTTATGACAACGCTGCAATATGAACCAGAAAAGACCAGTCAGCAAGAGCAAAACGGCCCCAATGCGGAAGCAGAAGATATTAAAGAGACTAATAATAAAATCGAAGAAGGTAAGAAAGAAGGCGAAAAAGTCTCAAAAGAGCACGTAGAGGCACAGTGAGGTTGGAGTATCTGTACGGAGATAAATTCTTGCATTAAGACGTAAGCATATGCTTACGTTAAATAAGGTCTTTAGCCTCTAGTTGCATTAAACTGATTACCCTATAATACAACCATCAACACAAGGATATGCAAGGATGCAGTGTTGAGGCAGTATCAATAAAAGTACAGGTCAGCCCGCTGTCTTATACGTTACTGTTCATGACTTAGGATAGGTCAATATGGAAGTATAATAACAATAATATGAAGTCTCGAAGCCCTGAACCAATCGCCCTAGGTTCGGGGCTTTTCTTTGTGTGTAAATTGTTGATTTATACTGTCTTATATCAACCCAAAAATATGAGTAGCACGTGGCTACCAACATATCGATTTTAGTTAGAATTGCCTATAGCACTCATGCTTGTTTCTATTGTTATGCTGATTTTGAGAGTCGTCTGATGTATTAGCAGTTAAGCTTCAAGCGTTTTAGAGCCTCAATAAACGTAAATAAAAAAAGGGTATATGCGTTGGCATATACCCTTTTTTTATTCAAATATCTTTACTGAAATTTACCTTACTATATTATACCATTCACAAAAATTAGAGTAGCAAGGAAAACGAGTGCAAGTGCTACGCACTGTAGACTAAACGAGTTTGACACAGCTAATCGTACTTTTTGGGTTTGGTATTACTAACTAATTAACCCAACACTTGGATATAAGCGCCCGCACGTAGCTCTTGTAGCCAGTCTTCTTTGGCTTGCGGTGCTAGGCGTTGATATAATGCTTGGCGTGCCATACTGCGACGATATTGATCGCTAACATCTTGCTGGCGCTTGTCATCAACCTTTAAGATATGCCAGCCAAACTGGGTTTTGAAGGGTGCAGAGTAATCACCAACTGCCGTCTTTTTCATCATGGCTTCGAATGGGCCAATCATGTCTTCTTCACTCACCCAATCTAGATCACCACCGCGACCAGCTGAGCCTGGATCATCCGAATAGGTTGACGCTAAACCAGCGAAGTCAGCGCCGCTGCGTAGTTGCTCATATAGATCATTGATTTTTTGCTCAGCCAATGCGTCTGTCTGTAGTTCATCGACTTTCACTAATATGTGACGAGTATGCCACTGCGGTATCAGCATCGTGTCGCTGGATTTTTTGTCGGCGAGCTTGATGATATCAATACCTTCAGGTGTCACTAACGGTGCGCTGACCTCGCCAACTTCAAGCTTGGTAATCTCACTTGATAGCTCTGTAGGTAGGGCAGCCGCTTTATGAAAGCCCATATCGCCCCCCTGTAGCGGGATAGCATAGTTGCCTTGACTGGCAGCAACGGCCTCGGCGACATCCACATTTTGAGCAAGCAGGCGAGTACGCAATGCTTCTGCTACTTTCAGCGCCTCATCACGTTGCGCTTCTGATAGACGGCTATAATCATCCATATAAGGGACACGAACATGAATGGTCTGGTATTCACTTTGATTTAAACGCTTGGCTTCAGGAGATGCCAAAAACGCATCAATATCTTGCTCGCTAATGCGCACACGGTTTCTGATTTGGCGTTGTTGTAAGGCTTGAATAGCAGCATCTTCGATCAATTGAGCCCGTAGCGTAGCATAGCTGCCAGGCTGTGCTGTATCTAAATGTTGCTGCAGTTCTGACACACTATTAAGTCCTTGCGACTCTGCGATTTGACCAAGGCGCTGATTAATCGCTGCTTCATCAGGGTTTAGACCGACGCGTTTGACCATCGATAGCTGTAGCTCACGCAAAATGAGTGCATTTAATACTTCAGACTGCAGCTGTTCTGAGTTTGCAATGGGTTCGCCAGCCGCTTGAGCGCGTGTTTGGGTTTGTGTAATTGCATCAACCAAATCACTTTTCAAAATCGCGTTTTCGTTGACTAAGGCAATAATACCGTCTGTACTATTACCAGGCGTTAAGCGATCCACATTGCCTTGCTCAGCAGCGGCATTTGCTTGAGGCGCTTGTGCTGTAGCGGGTTTAACAGTGGCAGCCTGAGCGCTCAATGTAAACGCTAAACTGGCGCTCATAGATAGCAATACAGCGCGGCTGGTCTGACGTAAAGAAAAAAATCTCATGATGCTCCTCATCAATGTCATCGCATCGGATGGTAGTCGGTCAACTTTATCCAATACTCTTAATAGGCAAATATTGGACTGGGTTGTCCATAATAGGGTTGCAAACTGGGTTATAAAAAATGTGTTATTGCTATTTATGCAAACAATTTTATGTAAATAACGGTTTAATCTGGCAAAAGTTGTTAGTCCTTCCATGCTGTCTGAACAGGCTCAAAGCCCAAGACTTTATCAGCGAGCAATCGTGTTAGGCGGCTGCTACCACTACCGAGACCGTTCAATCTAATCTCAGCCATAATTGCTTGCGTTGGTTTGTCTTTGATATTTAAGTCGTTATAGTAACGACGACCATAAACTGCAAAACCAAAGCAGCAGTCTTCATAATCAACACCGACTAACGAATCAAGCATTTTATCACGATTGTAGTCATATTGACCTTGAGCCAATACACGCCAGTTATTATTGATAGGAAAAACAGCAGAGGCGGTAAAAGCAGACAATGGCAGCTGATTGGTGTTTTCATCGCTTTGACGCTTAACAAAGCCCACGTTAAATAGACTATTATCCGACGGCTGATAACGTAGCTCAGTCGTAATATAGTTTAAATCATAATCATCGGTCAGTGCACCGCTGATATCTACCCAAAAGTTATTATAAGGCTGCGTGCTAGTATCCCAAACCATCCCCGAAGACGACGAGGTGAATACTGGCTGCTCATCGTCAAGCGTCACACGCCCATCATCGATGTAAAATTGCTCTGCAATGCTACCATCAAAACGTGTCACACCCGTTGCATCGATGTAACGATAATTGATACCTGGGGTAATCGAGTGCAAATCTTGCAAGCGATCATGGCCTAAAAACCAACTATCAGAAAACAGCTGCTCATAGTTGATAGAGGCGATACGAGTGTTAAAGTTTGGAATGTCGTTTTGGTTTTCATAGGGCGAATAGGTATATTTTAAGCGCGGGCTAAGCAAACGATAGCCGCCCATCGTATCGTCAAACGCACCGAATGGTGAACCCGCTTGATAAAAATTCAACCCTGCATCAATGCTGGCTTGTGGGACAAATACCGATTGGCTACCGTCTTCTTTACTCAACTGGTTGTCTGCTAAACTGTCTTCGTCATAAGAGGTGTATAGATGCTGCAAGCTTAGTTTGGGATTAATATAACCCCAAGATTTTTCCATTGGATAGGCAGCGCTTAGTTTGTTATAGATACGCGTCCCACTTTTTTCATTCTCAGAACCATCGTCGATGGATTTTTTAAAATAAGCAGAGTCATGTACACCAGTGATGTCGAAGCTCTTTGCCCACGGCAAGCGATAATCGAGTTTAAGCTGCGGTAACCGTGAGTAAGGCTTGTCTTTATCCTTTAAAGGCTCGCCATTATTGGTAAACGCATCGAGAGTCTGAAAAGACTCTACTTTTAGTTCACCGTTGACGTAATCGTTGTAATAATTCACACGCGCACGGCGTGGTAAGTTCAAGGTGCTGTCTGATAAACCCAAGGTATCAAAATCGTTGAGGTAGTCTTCATCAGAGACGTAGCTATATTTGGCGTCACCGCTTAAGCGCGGAATGCTACTAGATGACCAATAATGGTCGTAGAAAAAGCTGCTACGGTCTTCATCGTTATATTTTCTATCGTTAGGTAGATATGAGCCATTAAAAATACCTTCGCCATAATCTTCGGTCAGATAGCGAAATTCACCTGAGAGCATAGGGTTACGATCAGTATAAACATGGGTATTAAGGGTCGCGTCATAGTTGGGTGCTAGGTTGAAGTAATAGGGTGCATCAATCTCAAGACCGCTCTCGCTACTGACACTAGCGTTTGGTAATAAAAACCCACTACTGCGGCGACTGTCTATCGGGAAATTAAAATAGGGTAGATAAAATACCGGTACATCAGCGACACGAAAGGTCGTATTATAAGCTTCGCCGCGGCCCGTGTCGGTATCTAAATCAATGCTCTTGGCATCAAACTGCCATTTGCGATTGGTCGGTGGGCAGGTGCTGAACATTACTTCATCTAGCTCATATTGATTGTCTTTGGGTCTATTTAAGCGTTTGGCATAACCATGTGCTTGCAGCTCTACACTCGCAAAGGCCACATCATTAGCGGTTGATTGTCCCGTTTCAGTACTATAAGCCAAGCTGTCTGCAACCCCAATAAGGCCGCCTTGTGAGGCCTTATCACTAAGGTTAGTCTGAGCATTATCTAATGATCTGTTTACTGAGTTGTTTGAAGCGTTATCGCGTGGGACTTGTTTACCCGTTGCTTGGTCAGTAAACATGACTTTACCTTGAGCAGCAGCCACCCCAGTGCTCAAATCTAGCACGACCTTTTCTGCTTCTATATGCTGAGTACCCTGATCAATAATGACATTACCTGACAGCTCCGCATAGTCGACATTATCGTAATAACCATAATCTGACTCTGAAAACAGCGGTGCTTGATTGTTTGGAATACCGTTTAGATTGGCTGCTGGCTGGCCATTGGTAGCGCCAGCCTCATTTACGGCACGCTGATAGTTAGGATTGCTTTTTGGGTAGACCCATTGACCCTCACAGCGCTGTGCGCTATCTACCGTATTGGGCAGTAGCTGTAAGTCTTTACCTACTTTGGGGATAGTTTCTGGGGTGGGTGTTTCAGTACTCTGAATATTATCGTTTTCAGCGTTCAAAGTTTTATCGATACTATCCGATTTCGAAGGCTTGCTATCTGGAGTCAACTCATAAAACTCTGCCAAACGCATCAAGCTATTTTGAATGCTTTCATCGTTGAGATCAAGATTGCGGCCAGTCAAAGTAAGTTCGGGTATACTTGTTTCATTACCCTGTATCTCATTATTTACCGGATTGCTCTCAACTGGATTGCTCTCAACTGTATTTGAAGGGTGTTCAGAGATCATATCACCGCTTTCATCTATTTCAGTGATGCCTAAAGAGGGGGCTTCTATAAAATTGCTATTTTGATGGCTGAGATCTTGGGTGTCACTACTGATATCATTGATACTACTTGGCAAACTGGCATTATTTGCTGTGTCAGAGACATAATTATCATAGCTATCGGCACTATCAGTGAGTAGTGGCTTGGAGTTCTGCACGTCAGAATCGCTGAGCGCAGCATTGACGGCTAGGCTTGACAAGCTTATGGCACCAAATAAAATCAAACGGATGCTTTGGTAGAGCGGAGAATATAACAAGGGCACACCTATGATTGCAGAGCTTATCGGATAGCGATACTGAATTTATTAACCGTATTACTGATAGATATAACACAGTGAATAAGCGACTAAAAACCCACTAATAAATACTATTATTTTAAGAGTTTAGATGTTTTACATATAATGACGACTAATCATAGTCAAAAAAAACCAAATCAGCTACACTATTTACCAAAATTTATAATATAGCTAAGCGGTGTTTTAACAAGCTATTTTTAAATAATTGCTGAGACTGTGCCCAGCGCTAAATATTGAATGCTATTTTAATTTCATTATGACAGCAGCTGTTGTGACTAAAGATGCCACTATTTTAGCAAGTATTCGCCCGACTTATCACTACTTTAGTTGTTTACGACTTATATTTAACCTGCGATGCCTTTTATGACTGATAAAATAATTTTAGAGCCTAATACAACCGAGACAAATATCAATAGCCGCCTACAGCAATTAGAGAGCTGGTTGCAGCAAGTATTTGCTGGTCAAAACTTTAAATTGGACAGCTTGCCAGGTGACGCTAGCGCCCGCCAATATCATCGTATCCAGTTGTTGGGTAGTGATGGAGTCGAAACAGCGCGTTATATTGTCATGGATTCTGCTGACGAACAAGACGCCATGCGTCAATTTATTAGCGTCGCCAAGCTGATGTCATCTGCGATCAATGTGCCTGCACTTATCGCCCAAGATGTGGCAAAAGGCTTTTTGGTATTGCAGGATTTTGGCACGATAGAGTTTGCCCATTTATTGGTCGATGCCGCGCCTACCCAAACCAATGAGCATTATCAGTTGGCAATGCAGACGTTGGTTGCGCTACAAACCATCCCAGTCGAGACGGCTAGGTCGCAACATCAATTGCCAGATTATGACACAGCATTATTAGATCGTGAGATGGATTTATTTAGTGACTGGTTTATACCTTATATCGGTATTGCACTTGATAAAACCTTATGGGAGGATTTTAAATCCGCATTAATAAAAGAGATTTTGTTGCAGCCACAAGTCATCGTCCATCGTGATTATCACAGTCGTAATCTCATGCAAGACCAAGAAAATTATTCGCGTCTAGGGGTGATTGACTTTCAAGATGCCGTCGTCGGCTCTTATACTTATGATTTGGTGTCACTAGTGCGCGATGCTTATGTTGAGTGGTCAGAGAGTCAGATATCGCAATGGGTTCATGACTTTTGGCAATTACAAAAACAAGCCGCTCTAGCCACTGCTGATAGTGTAGAGCAGCTTGAAAACGATATGAACGTGATGGGTGTACAGCGACACTTAAAAGTGCTGGGGATTTTCATTCGCTTATCTAAGCGCGATGGCAAAGACCGCTATTTGGCTGATATTCCAAAGGTCATGCGTGATTTGATCTTTGAGCTAGAATGGTTAGAGGCGCGTGGCAGCCAGCATATGCAACAAGCGGTAGCACCGTTTAACGAATACCTAAGAGAGACTATATTGCCAGCGTATCAAAATAAGTTTGCCCAGCAATATATCTAGGATACGTTATCAATGGATTTCTTTAGCCATTTTATGTTTGAGCATGGCTAAATTTTCATCGAAGCAATAATAACAATCACAACAATAATAAGGAACGCACATGTCTACGATTAAACAAGCCATGATTTTGGCTGCTGGCAAGGGTACGCGTATGCGTCCGTTAACACTTGAAACCCCCAAACCATTGGTAGAGGTGGCTGGGCAGCCGCTTATCGTTTGGCATATTAAAGCGTTACAAGCGATCGGTGTCACTGACATCACTATCAATGCGTCATGGTTGGCTGACAAGCTGATGGATACATTGGGTGATGGTGCGCAATATAACGTTAAGCTGCACTGGTCAGTGGAAGATGACGAGCCGTTAGAAACCGCAGGTGGGATTTTTCAGGCGTTACAGACAGGCAAGCTAAGAGACGAGCCGTTTATTTTGGTCAACTCAGATGTTTGGACGACTTATGATTTTGCCCAGTTGCGAGAGTATACGCTGGGCGCCGATCAGCGCGCGCATCTATTATTGATAGACAATCCAGAGCACAATAATGGTGGTGATTTCGCCATTAATAATGGTCTTGCTAGTGAAGAGCCCATTGGAGATGCCGATAAATATACCTTTGCTGGTATCAGTGTTATGTCACCCAGGCTGGTCGATGGGCTGGTATCTGGTCAGCCCGCTGCACTAGCGCCACTGCTTAAACAAGCGATGATAAAGTTTCAAATTACTGCTGAGGTTATAACGGATAACTGGGTAGATGTTGGTACACTTGAGCGTTTGACGCAGGTCAATGAGTTTATTGAAAACAAGGGTGCTGATAACCATTTAGGGGCGTAAAACTCCTATTAAATTCCAACGTATAGTCAGTAAAAGTAATATCGATACCAGCAGTACTGTAGCGTTTTTTAAGGTGTTTTGACTATCCGTGACAGAGTTCGAACGTGACAAAGTTAGAAATAAAAAAGCAGCGTTGATAATAATCGACGCTGCTTTTTTTATGAATGTATAGTCAGTGAAAAGTAAAATCGATACATCAAGTACTGCGGGTACCGTTTTTTCTAGCTTGCTGTGCCTACGCAGACAGAGGCTACAAAAAAACTATACCAGCAGTATCGTAGCGTTTTTAAAGTATTTTAACTATATAGGGTTGGCTATCAAACACCCATGGCCAGTTTAATTAGTTGCGCAATGGTAAATACAACCAAAAATCCTGCAAAGTATAAACCAATGAACCATGCCCATTGTGATTGTTTTTTACTAAGATTTTTCATATCGAGCTCCTAGTTAGCGTATGAATCAGCTGGTTAGGTTTAGTTGCCGCCATTACAGACAGCAACTATTGGCGATTAATTCTTCTTAATACATGTGCTCATGATCCGTTTTACCTTTAAAGGTGTAATAGGCAAAAGCAGTATAACTTAAAATAATCGGCAGCATAATACCGGCACCAATCAGCATGAATGACAATGAAGTATCTGCAGCCGCCGCCTCATAAATCGTCATTTGATACGGCACGATATAAGGGAATATCGCGAAACAAACCCCAATATAGCCCATCAAAAACAATGCGACAGTTAATAAGAATGGACGGTATTCGCGTTCACTTTTTAAGTCTTTACGCATCAAGAAAAATAATAGCACGACGATAATTGGCATCGGTGCCAGATAGAAGAGACCTGGGAAGCTGAACCAGCCTTCGAGGGCATCGATATCTGAAAAGAACATAAAAATCGTAACAGCGATCATCGCTAGTACCAGCGCGCTTAGCATCCAGCCAGAAACTTTACGTGCCCAAATTTGTAACTTGTGCTCAGTTTTGATAATTAACCACGTCGAACCAAGCAGCGCGTAACCAATCATAAGGGCGATACCACACATCACTGAGAAAGGGCTGAGCCAATCAAACGGTCCACCCGTATATAAGCGATTGCTCGCCTCTAAGCCTTGTACCAGTGCCCCAAGCATAATGCCTTGGAAGAAAGTAGCAACGACAGAACCAATAAAGAAGAAAGAGTCCCATACATAGCGGTGCGAGGATGCTTTAAAGCGAAATTCGAACGCCACACCGCGCATAATAAGGCCAAACAACATAAAGATGACGGGCAAATAAAGTCCAGTCATAATGATGCCGTAAGCAACGGGAAAGGCAGCAAACAAACCACCACCGCCCAACACCAGCCATGTCTCATTACCATCCCAAAAAGGAGCAATAGAGTTCATCATGCGGCTACGGTTTTTATCGGAGCCAGCAAATGGGAACAAGATACCACAGCCCAAATCGAAGCCATCTAGCAGCACATAAATAAAGACAGACAGGGCAATCAAGCCGCCCCAAATTAAGGGTAAATCTAATACATCACCATAGTTAAACATTAGCGTAACCCTCCATCGTCTTTATCATTCGCTGGTGTGTCGATGCTTTCAGCCGAATCCTGTTCTACTTTGTCACTGGCATTATTATCACCACTTAACGTACGACCTTGACCTTCAGTAACGGAGTGCTCATAGAAGTTATCGTCAGCAGGGTCTTCGTAAGGCTGGGGACCCTTGGCAATCAAGCGTAGGATATAAAAGCTACCAGCACCAAACACGAAGATATACAGCACAATAAAGCCAATCAGCGTGGTGGCAACTTGCTGTGCAGCAACGGGTGACATACTCTCGGCGGTACGAATAACACCATATACTGTCCATGGCTGACGACCGGTTTCGGTCACAAACCAACCAGCCAATAGAGCGACAAAACCAAGTGGCGTCATCATCATCCACGCTCTGTGGAACCATTTGCTTTCAGGATCAAATTGTTGCTTTTTAAAATACTTATAGAGACTAAACAGACCTACAAGCAACATTAACATGCCAATCCCAACCATGACTCGGAATGACCAAAACACAATAGGAACATAAGGTCGATCTTCTGGTACCCAGTTTTTGAGGCCTTTTACTTCGCCATCTAATGAATGCGTGAGGATTAAACCTGATAGGTAAGGGATTTTAACTTCATAGTGGTTCTTTTCCGCTTTTTGATCTGGAATAGCGAATAACACGAGCGGCGCCCCGCGCTCATTCTCCCACATACCTTCCATAGCTGCGACTTTCGCTGGTTGATGCTCAAGTGTATTAAGACCATGCATATCACCAATTAATATCTGCATAGGCGCAACAAAGATAGCCATAATCATTGCCATGCCCAGCATCACACGACCATGCTTACGATGTTCAGTATGCTTTTTAGATTGCAGATAGTAAGCACCGATACCACCGATGACGAAGGCAGTAGTCAAGAACGCCGCCGTCATCATATGTGCATAGCGATAAGGGAACGATGGGTTGAAGATAATCTCAAGCCAGTTGGTTGGATAGAGTAGGCCATCAGCGCCCATCATGAAGCCCTGAGGAGTTTGCATAAAGCTGTTAGCAGCCAAAATCCAAAAACCTGAAATCAGCGTACCAATGGAGACAATCGCTGTTGAGGCAAAATGCATGCGCTTGCTGACCCGCCCCCAACCAAACAGCATAATACCTAAGAATGAGGCTTCTAAGAAAAACGCCGTTAATACTTCATAGGCTAATAATGGGCCCATGACGTTACCGGCTCTATCGGAGAAGACTGCCCAGTTGGTGCCGAATTGGTAAGACATGACGACGCCTGACACCACTCCCATACCGAAGACAACGGCGAATATTTTTACCCAATGCTTATACACTTCGGCATAGATAGGTTCGCCACTCTTGAGCCAGCGAAATTCGAGCACCGTTAAAAAAGCGGCAAGTCCGATAGAAAAAGCAGGAAAGACGATATGCCATGAAATAACAAAAGCGAATTGAATTCGCGCAAGCGTCAGCGCATCAAGCTGGCTGATCATAAATGTAGCGAACATAAACGGTTACCCTTATCTGTTAGCTGAATAGCGCTAGCTTCCATGATACGCTCAAGTAACTGTCCGTAGCTGTCTATAATGCTAAGTATACATCTGAGCATTGAGCCAAGAATGTTAACTAGGCGACAAAATTTACGGGCAATGGCTAAGTGTTATTTAGCTGCAAATGTCATATAGCTGAACCGTTTTTGCTTAAGTATTATGATAGAGATGACACACAATCTGGTAGGTATAAGCAAAAACTGTTTAGCTAAAGTGAATAATTTATATCCCTATAAATTAAAAATATTTTGTATTAAATAAAACAATTGGTTTGATTTAATCTCAATATATTATGCGCTTCCATTGAGCATGGTGCAAGGTATGCGCTACGATTGCCACACACCTATTAGTCACGAATCAGTATCAATAGCGCTTCGATGGCACTCAAAAAAGCCGTTTGGTTTGATTTAATCTCAATATATTATGCGCTTCCATTGAGCATGGTGCAAGGTATGCGCTACGATTGCCACACACCTATTAGTCACGAATCAGTATCAATAGCGCTTCGATGGCACTCAAAAAAGCCGTTATTAATTGTCACGACGAGCCTATTGGTATACCAATAAACACTGTCTATAATAAAACAGCTATGTAGTAATACTTATCAATTAATGAAGGAGATTTATCGGTAGTTTATTACGATTACACCTATAAAAATTGATTTAAAATATATTGTATCTAAACGATATATAGATAGTTGTTACCTTATTATTACCTGTGTACTTGTATTGTTAGACAGCTTTATATTGTTACTGCTTTAATTGCTGATGCAAGATACGGCGCAAGGTCAAGATGGTTTGTGGGTTAGACTGAATACTATGACCACCACTAATGATGGTTTCAGAGGTGGCACCATCTAAGTGAGCGCTGGTATAAGGGACGATGCCATCTGATAAACGCTCAGTCAGTGCTTGGCTGATGTTCTCATCAATGGTCACCGCAGCGACCAGCGGTTCGGCTGGCTGATTCGAAGTGTTATTCGTATTGCTGGATTTATCTTTAGTATCTTCTTTTACTGCTTGTGATAAATCTATTTTTGCACCGCCGGGTTGCATTTGGGCCAGACCTTTGGTGATATCAGCATCGTTATTGGCCATGATTGAATGGTAGGTGATGCGATCATTGATGGGGATGTCTTTGGTTAATTGTATAAAGGAAGACTTATCACTTAGTTGGCTGGCACCATTTTGTAAATATAAAGCTCCCAGTGGGTTCTGTGCCAAGTCGCCTTGGGTTGCAATCGTTGCTAGGTTGTCAGTGACTGTTTTTACCAAACCAACGGGTAAATAGACAATGCGGCGCAGTGCTCGTGTGAACCAGCGGTCTGCGTAGTCAGTGCCACGAAAAGGCGCTGATAAAAACACAGCCGTATCTACTTGTGGTAATGCACTTAGCTCAAACCGTTCTTTTAGTTGCTCTTCACCGAACGACTCTTTGAGTGCATCACGAATTTTACGTTTTTCACTATTAGATAGAATGTCTCTATCATCCAGAGTGTCTAGGGCGTGTCATCAATTAGCATAGATATTTCAGAATAAGCTATACTTAGATCGT
>NZ_RRYW01000213.1 GCF_014861365.1 Psychrobacter sp. FME6 | reverse complement strand
CCATGTTGCTTGTTGAAAAGTCATAACCTTGAAAAGTAACGCCCATAGGTTGAGCGTCCGCTTCTTGAAACGCTTTATACTCAGGGTTGGCATCGTATAACTCTTTAGCAGTCATGTTTAATGAAATTTCTAAAGGTTTATCAGGCATAGTGCTCTCTTTTTTTGCTTGGCAGGCAGTAGCTAAAAAAAAGCTAAAGCAAATGAGAGCAGTGAAGATTTGTTTAAACATAGTACTAAACTTGCCTTAGTTGCTTGAGTGGTTTGGTATGCTATTGCCTTATTCTAAGATTTAGATTTGTACAAAGACAAATCTGTTCTGTTATCAAACTCACATGATGTCAAATCCACCATCGCATATTTTGATTGTTTTTGTTGAACAGTGCATCCCCTATATTTAGTAATCTTAGGACTGTTTATTAGTTCTTGAAAAAATATTTCAGGGTTATCTGCCCCGCTTATATCTAATATTTTATATACGATATATTTATTAAGTTTATTAAATGGATCATGTGGTTGATATTTACTAGCTAAGGTGAACCTTTTCACAAAATATTCATTATTCACTTTATCTAACGAGTAATCTAAGACAGTGCCATCATCATATTGAATGACAACAAAAAAACCATATGCTGTTTCGTCAAACTGTTTACTATTTATTTGGTTTAAATTATAGTCTTTGTGGAATAAGTTTTTAGTTTTTTTTACATTTTCGTCAGGTAAAAAAAATGGTTCATGAGCTTGCTTTGCGGGGGTTTTAGTGATCAAAGGAACTGGGTCTGTTGTATTGAAACTCTGTTGTATCTGTGGTTCAGTCTTAGAGGTTGATAGGCTTTCAGCACTATTCTGTTCATTCAGTGTTACAGTAAGTTCGATTGCTTTACCTGAATCTAGAGTGAGTGAGTCAGAAGAGGTGGCGTCACAGGCAGTAAATAACGCAGTAACTATTAGAGTAAGTGCGAGCTTTATTGTTTTCATATCGGAGTTTTTCAAGCTAGTTGTCACCATAAACTAAATTAAGCGGCTCGTAATTGA
>NZ_RRYW01000212.1 GCF_014861365.1 Psychrobacter sp. FME6 | reverse complement strand
ATTGCCTAAAAAATAGTCTCTGTCAGTTCCTTAGCTGAATTCTATACAGCCCCTAATAACGTTCAACAATCGTCATTAATATGATGCAAAGCCTTATATAGTCAGTGAGAAGTAATATCGCTATATCACGTACTGCAGGTACCGTTTTTTCTTGCTTGCTGTGCCTACGCAGACAGGGGCTGCAAAAAAACTATACCCGCAGTATCGTAGCGTTTTTAAAGTATTTTAACTATATGCGTTTTCACTCATCATAAATCAAATTAAAGCGTTATCAATAAGTCATAGTTGAGGTGGGTACTGACAAGTCAGTCGTGCTAATTGTAGCGTTACTGTTGTCTAGTTCTTGAGCAGCAGTTTATACCTGTTCGTTTCCGAGTTATAATAATGCCCATTATTGCCTGCTTTCTCTATACATAATTATTTTTTATAAAAAACCATAAAAGCCTTAATAGAGAATGCGGTACTTTACTATTGTTTTATATACAGGATAAAGCCATGTTCGCTATTGCAGCTAGTACCGTCACCAGCTGGGGAATGTATGTCTTATTGCCCATATTTATTGCTTTCTTATTCTTTATTATCTGGGACTTATCTAAACAATCTGATGCTGGTCGCGCTGGTACTTTTTGGATGTTTTTAGCGCTTGGTGCCGGCTTTATAGGATTTATCCTCAAAGTTCTAATAGAGTTCGCCTTTGGAAAATGGTTTATCTAAGTAAAGCTATGATGCCTCACTGATAGCGTTACCGATCTTATCGTTAATAAATAATATTGCTAATAATAATCAGTAGCCTCCAAGATCGTCAGCAACGTTATTTATACGGTTGTTTTAAAAAACATCGCTCACTTATTTGACTGTGAGATAACGTCACTGACGTAAGTTGGTAAATCCCACGCGCCACCAGCCTCTATCAGGCGACATAATCCTGTCGTCTGCTCAAGCGTTTTGTTAAATATCTCTCCATTCCAGACCCACTCTTTCATCGACCAACAGTCGCCCAGACTGAGCTATGCTGAAGAAACCGTAGAGATAAACTTGGTAAACTAACGACTCGATGA
>NZ_RRYW01000211.1 GCF_014861365.1 Psychrobacter sp. FME6 | reverse complement strand
GCTGCGTAATTAAAATCTCCCAAGTTTGGTTCTACGGATTTGACGGCAGGGGTCAGACCTCTGCTTTTATGAGCGGCAGTTATTTTACCCTCGTAATAGTCACTACCAGCGGTGGTAATCAGTTGTGGATGGTTAGGATATTTATGATCGATAAGCCAATAACCATAGCCTTCATTATAAGCACCTGTCCAACAACCATGTGCCGCTAACGTATGGCTGTCATCTACTGGTATAAAGTCCCAACCAACCATATCGGACTCATATTCAGACCTCTGTTGATACGCGTCGGTTTTTGGATTAACCAGCTCACAATCTCCCATCACGTCCTTTGAGCCTATTAATTTTTTAGAGTTAATATTTACCCATTTATCAATATTCTTTTGAAAATATGCCAACTTTGAGGAGTCCAACTGCTTGTGCTCTTCCTCCAAATAAACAGGCGCTTTTTTGAGTACCGGTTTTGGTTTGGCGGCTTTATTGGTTTGCCGATTTAAACTATTCTTACTGACAAGGGCTAGTGGCGTACCTACTCGACCTTGCACCTCATCGAGTTTTAGTAGCACGGCAGCCATCCCTAGGTCAGATACTTGCCATTGATGAGTACCGATCTTGAATGCGATTTTGCTGGCTTTCTTAGCGTGATTAATCAGCAGCATGGTCTGAGATTTTGTTAATTGGCTGTTTTTAACTTCTCCATAAAACTTATCATTGAGCCATAGCTCAACTGGATTATTCAGCGCCTCAGTTTCAGTAACCAATCTCTCAGAGGTATTCCAGTCCCACTCATTTAATAGAATCTCTATACTAGGCACTTTTTCACCCGCTTTTAACGTCATCAAAATGCTGCCTCGCCATTTGGCTGAATCAGCACTATAACCCGCTGCTCGGCAAGTCAAGGTGTTATCACAGACCAGTTGCCAGTCATCTTTGACAAAACCATTACTTTCAAATGGCGTACCATAAGAATCTGATGCCAAAGTAGGTAATGAGAGCAAACCGGTCGTAATCAAAGCCATGATTGTTTTCGGTGTAATGGACAAAATTCATGCTAAAAAGTAGAAGGTAGTCGCTAATGGACATA
>NZ_RRYW01000210.1 GCF_014861365.1 Psychrobacter sp. FME6 | reverse complement strand
CGAACTTACGAAAACTATGCTAACATTCCACTACGTTACAGTATAGATAGTTTTCTCATTTCGTAATGGGGAAGCCCCCTTAACCCCCAAAACACAAGAGAATTCAATGAGCAACTATATAGAATTAGAAGACTATGACCGGAAGCTAATTGACGATAGTCTGAGAAATATGATGAAAGAAAATGATAGAAGTGGCTCAGGCACTAGGGAAGAACTAACGAGAAAATACTATCAGGATATCAATGTAACGCTGTTTGAGTTGCGTTTAAAAATCCAATCGCCCGACCTTGATAGTAAAAAATATAAAGACTTGTCTTTAAGTGACCTTAAATTAATTAAAAGTTGCCTACTAGGATTGGACGACTCTAATCATCAAAAGAGCTTAGTAGAGCAAGACGAAATAGAATATTACAAGCGTTGCAAATTACAAATGAGCGCACTACTTGAAAAAATAAGTGTAATTGAACAACATACGATGTATAGCGGTCTTTTATAAATGGCAATCTATCACCTATCGACTAAGCCAGTATCACGCAGTAGCGGAAGAACCGCCACTGCGTCTATTGCTTATCGTGCCGGTATCGCTATCAAAGATGAACGCACAGGCAAAGAACACGACTACACGAAACGAAAGGGTGTGGCGCACACCCGACTTCACACCCCAAACGATTTAAAGATTGAGCGCAACGAGCTTTGGAACTTGGCAGAAACCACCGAAACGAGAAAGAACAGCAGAACCGCAAGAGAGATAGTCGTTAATCTACCCCATGAACTATCAGGGCGTTTGCGGATGATGCTTGTTAATGACTTCGCTAAGGACTTAGCCAATCAATACGGTGTTGCCGTTGATGTGGCAATACATACGCCTGATGCACAGGGCGACAACCGCAACCATCACGCCCATATCATGTTGACCACACGCAAGCTGGAACGCTTGGAGAGTGGCAGAGTCGCTTTAACAGATAAATCACAGCTAGAAATGAGCAATACCCAGCTTAAAGAGCGTGGCTTACCTAGTGCTAGGGAAGAACTAAAAGCAATCCGTGAGCAGTGGGCTAATATCACCAATAAGCACCTCAAAGAAGCCAAGA
>NZ_RRYW01000209.1 GCF_014861365.1 Psychrobacter sp. FME6 | reverse complement strand
ACGTTACTTTAATCAAAACCTCTTATCAGGTGTCCTAAATTAGTTGACCACTACACTTAGAAATGTGACTCTATGCCACCTGAGTAGTATATCACCTTCCTCACCGCATAGGTGACTTAGAAAATTGACCACAACCATTGTAAAAGCTAGCTCTACTTCCTCACCGCATAGGTGACTTAGAAACGTGACAGCGTTTGGGATGCTCATAGGCTAGACTTCCTCACCGCATAGGTGACTTAGAAATAGATGGTGCAAAAATAGAAAAAGTGTTCAATCTTCCTCACCGCATAGGTGACTTAGAAACAAGTGATACACCGATCGGAGACTACCCGCATCTTCCTCACCGCATAGGTGACTTAGAAATTATAAATACTGGCTTTCGATGTTATTTTTAACTTCCTCACCGCATAGGTGACTTAGAAACTCAAACGCTTCTATGACAATATGCCCGCCTGCTTCCTCACCGCATAGGTGACTTAGAAATCCAGTTAACATCTTTTCTATGTAATTCTATACTTCCTCACCGCATAGGTGACTTAGAAAACAAAAAAACTGGATTTGGGCAGCGTGTCAAGCTTCCTCACCGCATAGGTGACTTAGAAAACTTCAGTTAAGTCAGTAGATAGACCTTGTAACTTCCTCACCGCATAGGTGACTTAGAAAAGTCTTCAGGCTTATCAGAGTTGACACGATCACTTCCTCACCGCATAGGTGACTTAGAAATTCTGCTTGAGCCATTTCAATCTACCTTAATGCTTCCTCACCGCATAGGTGACTTAGAAAGTCCAGCATCATTGCGGTTATCGCCAATTTTTCTTCCTCACCGCATAGGTGACTTAGAAAAATTACAATATAGCTTGGTTAGTCGCTTTATCCTTCCTCACCGCATAGGTGACTTAGAAAAGTTAGTGTCAGCGATAAATGCAATCAAAAAACTTCCTCACCGCATAGGTGACTTAGAAACCTTGTATAGCCTGTGGGCGTTCCCCACAGCTCTTCCTCACCGCATAGGTGACTTAGAAACATGTAGATACTGTATTCCTATTGTAGTGGCATAATAAAATTGGACAGCTTCTAAGAGGTTATAATAACCCAAAGAA
>NZ_RRYW01000208.1 GCF_014861365.1 Psychrobacter sp. FME6 | reverse complement strand
ACGTTACTTTAATCAAAACCTCTTATCAGGTGTCCTAAATTAGTTGACCACTACAGACTAATACATCAGGAATATCATAGCTGGCTGGCGGCTGGGTATAGTCTGGCTGATTGCTTTGAAATAGCAATCCGGGTGAGGGGTTTAAGGTGCGCAATAGATTGAGTGCAGGTGTGATGTCATAAGCGGTGAGCCCTGTTTGCTCAATAAGCACTTTGATATTATTGCTAACTAAATGCTCACTGGCTGACAATAACGCTTTTGCTTGTTTTAGATACTCCGTGTCGGGCGCAAGCTTGGACAGTTGAATCGCCAGGCATTCACTTAAATGACGGGCACCAACACCAAGCGGATCGCAGGATTGAATAATATGTAACACCGCCATTATTTCGTCGTGTTCGACGCGCTCATCCCATTGATAAAAACTTGCCATGGTATCAAAGCTTTGTAACAACTCGTCAATGTCAAGCTGTATAAAACCCATGTCATCCATAGAATCCATTAAATATTCAGCAATGAGCGTATCTATCTCAGAGAGACGTTTAAAATTCAGCTGCCAGCGTACATGATCCTGAATCGTGGCGGTGGTGCTGCCTTGATAGCTATCAAAGTCATCAGAATCTGAGCGTGCTAATGCGCTCGATGTACTGCCCGAGCCGATATTGCTACTATCAAAGCGACTGTTATCAACACTATTACCATCATAGTTATCTATTGCATAGCTATCCATGTCATAACTGTCTATTGCGTCATCATCGAAACTGGCTTGTTGCAACTTATCCAAGCTGTCACTAACACGGTCATCGTATTCAAAAGTATCGTCGTTATTACTAGCGGTAGAGGATGTGGTAAAAGAATCAGCCTCAGCATTTTGATTCCAAGTATCTAGCGTTAATGGCTCACCAAACTCATTTATCGCTTCATTATTTTTTTCATTACTGGTCTCGTATTCATCTTCATCTTCCTCAATACGCTCCAGCAATGGATTGCTGTCCAGCTTCGCCTGAACCTCCTGCGCAAGCTCAAGACTAGAGAGCTGTAGCAATTTAATGGCTTGCTGCATCTGCGGGGTCAGTTTGTAGTGGTCAACTAATTTAGGACACCTGATAAGAGGTTTTGATTAAAGTAACGT
>NZ_RRYW01000207.1 GCF_014861365.1 Psychrobacter sp. FME6 | reverse complement strand
TGAGCTATGCTGAAGAAACCGTAGAGATAAACTTGGTAAACTAACGACTCGATGAGGAGTTTACCATGACCAAGAAGATCAGAACTTATAGCACCCAATTTAAAGCAGAAGCCGTTAAGAAGATAGCAGACAATAACGGCAACATCTCAGCGACCGCAAAGCAGCTTGGCATAGCGATGCAAACGTTATCTAATTGGAACAATAAAGCCAATCAAGGCAAACTTGTCGGCACAGAACAATATGATCCTGAGCTTATGGCAGCTATTCAGGAAATAAAGCAGCTCAAGCGGCAGCTTAAAGTGGCTGAAGAGGAACGAGAGATCCTAAAAAAGGCCACGGCGTACTTTGCGAAAAACAGTTAGTGAAGTACGCCTTTATAAAAACTAATAGACAGGCCTTTAGTATCGTCTCTATGTGCCGTGTATTAAGGGTTAAGCCATCAAGCTATTACGACTGGATAAATCGCGATATCAGCGACCAACAGATACATCGTAACCAGTCTGAGCTACTGGTTAGAGCCGCTCACAGTGAAACTCGTGAGCGCTATGGTGTTGAGCGACTGCATGCAAAGCTAATAGAGCAAGGCCATGACATTAGCTTGTACATGGTCAGACGTATCAAAGAAGAACATGGCATCAAATGCCGTCGCCACAAACGCTTTAAGGTCACCACGGACTCAAACCATAATAAAATGGTTTATCCAAACGTGCTCGATCAGCAGTTTGATGCTAAGCGTCCTAATGAGTCTTGGGTCAGTGATATCACCTATATCTGGACAAGCGAGGGTTGGCTATACTTAGCAGGAGTAAAAGATTTATACACCAAAGAGCTGGTCGGCTACGCCATTAATAAGCGCATGACAGCAGATTTAGTATGCCGTGCACTCAATATGGCAATCAAGAATAAACGACCAAGCCAAGGGCTAATTGTGCATTCTGATAGAGGCAGTCAGTACTGTAGCCACGCTTATCACAAGATCATCAAGCAGCATCAGTTTAAAGGCTCAATGAGTGCTAAAGGCAACTGCTTTGACAACGCACCCATAGAAAGCTTCTGGGGCATATTAAAGAACGAGCTTGTATATCACCAAGACTATAAAACAAGATTTGCAGCCATCAGAGATATTATTGGATATATTG
>NZ_RRYW01000206.1 GCF_014861365.1 Psychrobacter sp. FME6 | reverse complement strand
GCAATCCGTGAGCAGTGGGCTAATATCACCAATAAGCACCTCAAAGAAGCCAAGATTGATGCCCGAATTGACCACAGAAGCCATAAAGACAGAGGATTAGAGCTACTACCCACCAAAAAACTAGGTTGGGAAGCGTCAGCCCTAGAGCGCAAAGGCATTAAGACAGCGACAGGCGACTATAACCGTAAGGTTGAAGAATATAACCATGCAATGCAGCAGCTAGCGATTATTGAAAAGAGCTTGAACGCCGTCACAGAGCAGAGAGTGCAGAGTAATGACAGACTTAGAGAAGCAATTGAAAGAGCAGTTAAACTCATTGAGAGCGCAACATACAACACAGCTTGGGCAGATAAAAGAGCTAGACAGGTCAACGAAAGAGTTAATGACAGCCAACAAGGAATTGAGGGAGCAGAACGAGAGATTAACGCTTCAGCTAGCGCAATCGACCAAGCGGATAGAAGAATTGCTGAACATCAACAATCCAAACTAAAAGCTGAACGAGAAGCCCAGCTTCAGCAACAAGCTAAAGAGCTATTGCTTCAGAACTCACAAGAGCTACACGCCCAAGCCGTGAAGGGTGAGAAAGCTGTAAACGCTTATGAAACAAGGCTTGCAAACATTGAAAAGCAGTTTGAACAACTAAGTCTTAAACCCTTGAAAAAAGAGTTAGCCGAGCTTCAGCAAGCCTACGATACCGCAAAAAAACCTTTTACTACGAGAGAAAAAACGTGGTCAAAGCAGCAGTTAGAAAAACGGACGGTATTGCGAAGCCTAGAACGCCAAATAAGCGTTAAAGAGGTTCAAGATAGAGGAAAATACAAGCAACACGCTAAAGACTGGATAGCCAAAAACGAACCGCAGACAGTGCAAGAAGCACAGCAAGGTCAACAAGCTATCAAAGAATACAAAGAGCAGCAGAAGCAAGAACCAAAGGTGGAACAGCTACGAGTGCGTACCAGTCAGAGCAAAAATAAAGGCATGGAGCGATAGAGATATGAGCGATAACGAAGATAAAACGGATTTAGTGCAAGACTGGTTAGACAGGTCAGCACTGAACGCCATACAAATGAGCGAGGACGAGAATTACCGCCAGTTAGTAGCAGTCAGGGCAACCAATTGGGGCAAGGACATAACAGCGAAGTCCGACCTACGGATAAAACAATCACAAGCACCTCACTTAGAGATTTAACAGATAGAAACGGGTCTTAATGGGAAACAGC
>NZ_RRYW01000205.1 GCF_014861365.1 Psychrobacter sp. FME6 | reverse complement strand
ATCGTTCACCTAGGCTTAGATGTGTATAGTTCATGGTTGCAATCTCACTTTGGTCAGTGGATAAAAACTTTGATACTAGCGCATTTAGGTCTTTTTTTTACCTCGAATTCGGTATTGCATCTCAGGTGTAATCTAATATATTTAACTCTATACACTTATAAGGAAACTCTCAATGAAAGTAAACAACTCGATATTATCGGCAATAGCTCTGGCGTCAGGTTTAGTAGGCTGTAGTGATAATGCATCCGTTGATACTGCTAATAGCAGTGAAGCAACTGTTATTGATGAGAGTGCTAAAGCGGTCGATACCCAGACATCTAATAAGACAGCTGTAGTAGAGGGTTCAGAGGTTAACAATCAAGGTTTTAATCCTTCCTTATACCAGGATATTAATAAAGAAACAGATTCTAATTATTTGGCATATTTAGCAGTAGCCCAATATCCTGAAAAAATGTTTGATGAAAGGCGTTTAAGAATAATTTATCCAGAATATGCTAACGAACAAGACACTCAAAAGAAAGAAGCTATGGCCGAAGAACTTAAGCCTAAAATGCATGCTGAAATGGCGAAGTATGAAAAACCGTATCGTGTGAAGGTTAAGTTGATGCCACAAAGCGAAGGCTTTGAGTATGAACAAGAGCAGGCTAAAAAAGGCCTGATGGGTATCGTGATTCAAACGGATATGGCCACGTTAGGTAGCTATGATTTTGAAACAAAAAGATTTCCCTTGTCTGTTATTAACCGTGGTTCGAGTAAAAACCCTTGTTGGTTTCCATTGAATAGCCATCTTAATCGTTATATCCAAGAACATGATAGCAGTATTGTCCCTAATGAGCAGTGTACACTAGAAGTTCAAGATGAGGCTTTAGCAGAGAAGCTAACTACGAAAACAATAAAACCTCATGGTACAGGTTACTATCGTATTGAGGATGGAATGGCTTATCCTGAACGTGTTGATTTAACTCTATTAGACTATGAGACAGAAGAGGAGCTAGCCACTAAGACGTTTACATGGAGTTACTAATTAAAAATAGCATTAAGCAGTTATACAGAATCTGGGATGGTCTCTGTGTAACTGCTTATTTGAACCACCCCCGAGTATATTAGAGACTGATTTACCTGAGTCAGGCCGCAATACCTGATAGGGACAAACTATCAGGTATTGCGTTTTCCAAAATCAAGAGACCATCCCGAATTCTGTGTAACTGCCGTTTAGATTAAATGCTTGCTGATACG
>NZ_RRYW01000020.1 GCF_014861365.1 Psychrobacter sp. FME6 | reverse complement strand
CTATAACACCATTATTCTATCATTAAATTAATCAACACATTATTAAAACACAGCCTTTTGATATATACTGTTTTATAACGATAGTATCAGCAAGTTTACATCTGCTGCTAGATAACGACCCT
Source organism: Psychrobacter sp. FME6 (assembly GCF_014861365.1). Classification (GTDB taxonomy): domain Bacteria; phylum Pseudomonadota; class Gammaproteobacteria; order Pseudomonadales; family Moraxellaceae; genus Psychrobacter. Next base: position 38,903 of record NZ_RRYW01000020.1, on the reverse strand, counting down.
ATAACTATAAGGATAATAAGTTTGAGTAGCTTTGATAACATGAGTGATAACGTGAATAATTCAGATAATTTTGATGAGTTTTTTGAGAATATCGGCTATCGTTTCGACGAATCATTTAGTGGTGGTTGGGATCGTCTCACCCAATCTATCAAAAATATATATGATAAAACAACGGATAAGTTTGAGGATGAGCTTGCGCTGCCTGTTGCACAAAAATACGTCAACGATGCGCTGCAAAAATTCGTCACCGACAATGTCAAAGCCATCTTAGAGCTGCGCGTTGAAATGCACGATGACTGGTTTCGCTTATATTGTACGATTGATGTGGCAGGTATTTATATTGAAGTGGCCAGTAACTTTAGCTTAATTCATGTACAGCTTGATCGCAATGTACAGCGTTTTGTCTTCGGTCAGCAGACGTATACCGATGTGTTAAACCTACGCTGTGAGTCCATTATCAAACGTCAAGGTATCAAGCTTTTTATCTGGTTCTATCACAGCGTCCTTAAAAAAGACCCATTAGGCTTTATTCTGTCTTATATCAATATCGCGCGCGCAAAAGATGAAGTCATCTATCTGGATATCCATCGCTGGCTTAAGAAAAATAAAAAAATCATCAGTACTCTGCATAAAGTCCAAGTCAATTATGGCGAGCTTGAAGAAGAGCAAATGATTTTGAAAACACAAATTAATTATCGTGATTTACTAGCGGGCAGTAGCAATGAAGACATCATCGGCGATGATGATGAGCCTGAGCTGATGCAAGGCCCTATCCATCCAATAGATGACGCGACCGAACCGAGTCAGGTTTAAAACACTATAGCTATTACATTTTTTATGAAACGTAATAGCTATAACCAACCATGCATCTACCAGTAATTCTCTACTGCAATATTACCTTCCCCTCGACGATTCATTACCAAACCCAGTGTTTTTAACGCCTCTTTGGTGTCTTCTACCATGTCGGGGTTGCCGCACAGCATGGCATGCGTGCTATCGATATCCAGTGCCACCCCTACTCGCTCTTGCAGCGTACCATCCAATAGTAACTTGGGCAGACGTTCTGTCAGTGCGCCTTCGACAGGCTCACGGGTGACGATTGGGATGAATGTTAACTTCGCTGGACTCTCAACCAACGAACCAAAGTCTTCTTGCAAGCTTTGAATCTTTTCGATATAGGCCAGCTCTTCTAGCGAGCGTGCGCTATAGGCCAATACGATATGCTCATAATCTTCCCATGTCTTCAAATCCTGTAACATGGACAAAAATGGCGCTAGTCCAGTACCAGTCGCCAGTAGCCATAAATCTTTTGGCAGAGGTTTTTGATATCGGGCTAAGGTTAAAAACCCAAATGGCATGGTATTAAGTAGCAGCTCATCACCTACTTGCAGGTGTTGCAGCTGCGAGGTAAATGCACCATCCGGAATCACGATAGAGAAGAATTCTAACACCTCATCAAAGGGCGAAGAGACAATCGAATAAGCGCGAAAGATGTCCTCGTTCAATGCCTCATCAGCCACCTCCTCCATGGCTGCACCCGATACTTCTGCTTGCTGCTTATAATACTGTAGCTGACTGGGATTAACGCCCAAACGCACAAATTGACCCGCCGTAAACTTAAAACTATCAGGACGACTGACGGTAAAGCTAAATAAGTTTGGTGTCCAAGTGGTTTTGCTAAGCACGGTTACCGTTTGAATATTGTCACTCATAATAATTAACCACCCTATTTTACTGCTATTTATTGTTATAGAAAGTTAGAACGTACCAACAAAAAAGATGCGCCAAGCTTATCATAAAGCGGGCGCATCTTGGTTTTCTAACCGTAACATCCGATGAGTAGCCGTATCAGCGTATAGTCGATCCAATTTTAAAAGAGTACAGCGCTACTGGGATTAATTATTCGCAGCCTTTGTCGGCGTAGGCACAACAAGCAAGAAAAATTCATCCCAGTAGCGCGTTATAATACTTGTATTGCTTTTATTTAGGACTGGCTATACCACTACTTATCTTTTTTATATTTACCAAATACGAGCCAAGCTTGCCCACTCAATCATACTATTTGGTAAGATACCAAAGAAGATAATCATCGCTGTCACTGCAATTACCATAATACCGCCGGTACGGATAGCCCATTGACCAGAAACATCAAACTCGATGAACTGTTTCGGACGTTTAAATAGCGTGAGCATAACGCGCAAGTAATAGAATAAACCAATAGCACTACCCAAGATAATCATTGCCGCCAAGAACCAATTGGTTCCTTGTACCGCAGCCAAAATCGCAAATAGTTTGGTAATAAAGCCTGCCGTCAGTGGAATACCTGCCAATGACAACATCATAATAGTCATGACAGCAGTCAATACTGGGCGACGCCAGAACAGTCCTTGATAATGCGTCAACTCATCTGCCTCACCAGACAAACGGTAAGGGCTCGACATCAACGTCACTACGCCAAAGGCACCGATAGACGTAAAGGCATAAACCGCCATATACATACTAGAGATACTATCAGCAGCCGTACCGATACTGACGATAACGATCAACACATAACCCATATGGGATATTGAAGAATAGCCCAATAGACGTTTGAGACTGGTTTGGCGTACGGCTAATAAGTTACCGACCAAAATCGATAAGGTGGCCATGACCATCAATAACATCTGTATAGATGGCAATGCCAATAAAGACGTATCGATTAAGAAACGAACTGCCAGCGCCATCATCGCTACTTTTGTGACCGATGCTAGGAAAGTAGCAATCGGTGCTGGTGCCCCTTCGTAAACATCGGGTGTCCACATATGAAAAGGTGCAGCTGACAGTTTAAAGGCAATACCGAACATCATCATTGCCGCACCAAGTATCAGTAGTGGCGACTCAAAAACATCGCCCAATACCATACTAATCGGCTTAAAGGCCAACGATCCTACTTCTGCATAGATAAACGCCATACCCATCAGTAACGTCGCCGATGCCGTCGCTGATAGTACCAAGTACTTTAGCCCCGACTCAAGCGAACGGTTGCGCATATAGGTATACGACAGCATGCCATACAGCGGTATAGACAGCATCTCTAAGCTCATAAAGAATGACGCTAAATGCTGAGCACTGACCATCAGTAGCGCACCGATCGTCGATAGCAACATCAGCAAATATAGCTCATCTTTATTGTCTTTTAGATCGGCCAGATACGCATAAGACAGCGTACAACAAGCCAAAGCACAGATAAAGATAACCACCATATTAAACTGAGCAAAGTTGTCAATGACAAATAACTGCTCAGCGTTTGGCAGGACAGTGCCGCTATTTATAATACCAGTCATTTGCCCAATTAAAGTAAACAGCGCAATATTGAGGCCGACGACCGTGACCGTTCCTGTGACAATATGTGAGCGTTTAACGGCGATGGCAATCATAACCACCAAGACCGTTATGACGACGGCAAGGAGTGGTGCATAAGGCAGCAATCCCATCAAATCATTCATCGTAATATCATTCATGACTTAACGTGCCTCCATTGCATCAAGCAGTTGCGATGCATCTACTTGTGTTACTTGACTGTATATATAAGCATTATTAATCCACTGCATCGCATGACTTGACGTATCAAGGAATGGCTGTGGATATAGACCAAGCCAGACTAAGCCTGCTGCCAACATCAATAACAACGACAGCTCGCGCTTACCCAAGTCCTTTAATGGACGCTCAGGCAAACCGTGTAATTTGGTTTCTTGCATAGCGACCGCTTCGATATTGTTTTTACCAAACAACGCGCGATGAATCAAAATAAGCGAGTATAACCCTGCTAGTACTAAACTGAACGTTGCAAATACCACAAATACTGGATATTGAGCAAATGCACCCAGTAAAATCATAAACTCGCCAATGAAGTTACCTGTACCTGGAATACCCAGCAATGCGGCACAGAAGAACATCAGTATCGGCGCATAATAACGGAACTGACCCCACATACCGCCCATCAAGGTTAGATCCCGCGTATGTAGACGCTCATATAACTGACCTGCCATGATAAACAGTGCCGCTGAACTTAGACCATGCGCCAGCATTTGAATCATCAGGCCTTGCAAGCTGAGTAAGGTTCCAGCGTAAATGGCTAAGACCACAAAGCCCATGTGCGAGATACTGGTATAAGCGAGCAAGCGCTTCATATCGGTCTGCATAAAGGCCAACCATGCACCGTAAAAGATACCAATCGTACCTAAAGTCATGGCTATCGGCGCAAAATCTTGTGATGCGGCTGGGAACAGTGGTAAGACAAAACGAATCAAACCATAAGCTGCGGTCTTAATCAAAACACCCGCTAAATCCACCGAACCTGCGGTTGGGGCCTGCGCATGCGCATCGGGTAACCAACCATGAAACGGAATAATCGGCAACTTAACCGCAAAGCCAATAAAGAAGCACAGCATGATGGGATACTCCCAACCGCCGAGCGACGTACCCAGTAAGTCATTATAGTTAAAGCTCACTACCCCTTTTTGGGCGTAGCTAATAATGACCAATACCAAGATACCGACGAGCATGATAAGCCCAGACGCTTGGGTATAAATAAAGAACTTAGTTGCTGCATATTCCTTGGTTTTACCAACGACATCATGACCCCAAATCGCGATCAAGAAGTAGATAGGAACCAGCATCATCTCCCAAAAGAAGAAGAATAAGAACAAATCAATAGCTAAGAAAACACCGATGACCCCGCCTAAGCTCCATAGCAAGTTCAAATGGAAGAAACCAACACGGCGTTGAATCTCATTCCACGAACAAGCCACTGCGGCAATACCAAGCAGCCCTGTTAGCGCAACCATCATCAGCGATAAACCATCCATCGCTAAGTGAAAGCTGATACCAAAGCTTGGTATCCACGGCACCATAAATTCAGCAACCCAAGGCACATTTGAATCTGGCGCAATCACCTGCTTACTCATGCCAGAAAAATCACCGTATTGCCATAATACTAATGACAATACAAAGGTCAAGATCATACCAATCAAGGCAATCCAGCGCGGTAAACGTTTATTAAACCGCTCAACCAGCCAACATAGCAACCCTGCAATAAAAGGAATTGCGATTAATGCTGGTAGCATCCACGTTTGTTGTAACTCTATCATCTTATACCACCGTCATCATTACCAGCACTAGCAATACAGCCATACCCAAACCAAAGCTTGCAGCATAACCTCGAAGTGACCCTGTTTGCGTCGCAGACAATACCTTATTACCCGCCGAAGCCAGCTTAGGTAAGGTGAGCCACGTTTTATCGATAGGGTCGGCTTTAAATAAGCGGCCGATGAACAAAAAGGGTTTTACAAAAATTATATCGTACAGCGCATCGAAGCCCATACCATGGTAGCACCAGTGATATAGCGCCCCACCAATACGCGAACGCTTAAAGCTCGTGAGCATACGACCTTTATCCACAACATATAATAATGCCGCGATTATCAAACCAGCCAGCATCGCACCCATGGCGATATACTCTGCCGTGTGCTTACCATCCGCTTGATTGGCCACTTCTAATAAATGTCCAACGCTCTCTGGCAATACGCCTTGTAATGGTGGGGTAATCCATGCACCAACCGCGGTCGACAGTACCAGTAGTACGGTAAGCGGCAACCAATATGACACACCAGATAATTTATGCGCAGGGGTTTTTTCTTCACCAAAGAACACAATCCAAATCATACGGAAAGTATAAAGCGCGGTTAAGAAAGCACCGAATACACCCATATAGAACAATACTAGATGACCTGTTGCATAGCTTTCCCAAAGAATCGCTTCTTTAGAATAGAAACCAACAGTGACCCAAGGTATCGCCGCAAGTGCACCGCCACCGACGATATAACACCAAAATACCAACGGTATCTTTTTGCGTAAGCCGCCCATCTTAAAGATGTTTTGCTCATGGTGAACCGCAAGAATCACCGCACCTGATGATAAGAACAACAATGCTTTAAAGAAAGCATGGGTCATCAAGTGGAAGATTGCGCCTTGCCACGCACCAACGCCGAGTGCTAAGAACATGTAGCCAATTTGACTCATGGTTGAGTAGGCAAGGATACGTTTAATATCGGTCTGTGCCAGCGCACAAAAACCAGCAACGACCAGCGTTAACGCCCCTACGCCGCCAACCCAATATAGTAAGATACCTGGGGTCAGCTCAAACAATGGATGGAGACGGGCGATTAAATAAACCCCTGCCGTGACCATCGTTGCTGCGTGAATGAGCGCCGATACTGGCGTCGGACCTGCCATCGCATCAGCAAGCCATGTATGTAATGGTAGCTGCGCTGATTTACCCATCGCACCGCCAACAAGCATCATGGTGATCAGCATCATGGTCGGGTTATTAATATCAAAAATTTCTGGGGCGCGGGTAATAATCTCTTGAATATTAAGCGTACCGAATTCACGGAATAATAAGAACAAACCAAAGGCTAAGAACACATCGCCGACACGGGTCACGGTAAAGGCTTTCATCGCTGCCCGACCATTAGCGCGGTCATGGTAATAAAAACCAATCAGTAAGTACGAACAGATACCCACGCCTTCCCAGCCGAGATATAGCAAGAATAAATTATCCGCCAATACCAGCAATAACATACTGGCGACGAACAAGTTCATATAGCTAAAGAAACGAGCAAAGCCTGTATCGCCCTTCATATACCAAGCGGCAAACAGATGGATTAAAAAGCCAATACCAGTAATAACACCAGTCATGGTTAATGCTAAGCCATCAAAGCTTAAGCCAAAATTTGGCGCAAAATCCCCAACTTGGAACCATGTCCACAGCGGAATTTCTACGACCGTACCAGCGGGGTTGCTGGTCAAAAAAGTATAACTAACCACCAGCGTACATAATGCCGATAGCAGCATACTACCGACACCGACAATCGCTGCCACCTGCTCGCTTAACTTGTCGCGCATAAAGGCTAAAATCAAAAAGCCAACGAGCGGGAATATAAAGGTTAATGGTAATAAACTCATGACATCATCCTTTCATCTCATTGGCGCTATCGACATCGAGATGCCCACGCTGATGATAAAACCGCAATAATATTGCCAAACCAATGGCGGCCTCTGCTGCTGCTAGGGTCAAAATAAAGATAAACATAATCTGTCCATCTGGATCGACCCAGCGACTACCTGCTACCACAAATGCTAGTGCCGCCGCATTCATCATGATCTCAAGACTCATCAGCATAAATAAGAAGTTACGCCGTACCATGACACCGCACAGACCAATCGTAAATAAGATACCTGCCAAAATTAAACCATGGCTCATGGGTATCATACCCAGTACATTCTGCGCCTCAGCAACAGGCTGTACTAAGCCTGCCACCTCGTGGGCAAACGGCACGTTTGACAAGTCTTGTGCCACGCTCGCTGCTAGTACCATCAGTCTGACTCCTTGCGCGTGACTTTCTTAGTACCGACCTGCATACCTACCTTCTTACCAACGTAGTCGTGCGGGTCAACATCTTTATATTCGTAAGGTTCCGCCATTTTTACCGCATCACTATCTGTATATGTGCTGTCATCATATTTGCTGACAGTGTCATATTGCTTGATACTTCCTACACTTGGCTGAAAATCTTGACTGTCATTGCCAACTATCTCATCATCTACAGAGGTTTTACCTAGATGATACGCGGCAACCAAAGCGCCTAATAATAGCAAAGCCGCCACTTCTACCAGCATAACGTATTTGGTAAATAACACGGTGCCGACCGCTTTGGCTGAAATAGTCGACCCGCCAATCATGGCTGTCTCGTCAGGATTAAGCCCAATCATCGCATACAGCACAACCGCGATAATAAGCGTCAACCCTGTCGGTATCGCCCAAGTGCCAGCATCAAGCCAACGCTCTTCGCGCTCCTCGTTACTCATGCCCAGATTGAGCATCATAATCACAAAGACGAACAGCACCATAATGGCACCAGCATAGACAACAATCTCAAGTGCACCAGCGAATGGCGCGCCCAATACAAAAAATATGCCTGACAGGGCCAATAACGACACAATCATTGATAAGATAGCATGGACTGGATTGGCATGGATTATCACGCGCAAACTGGCAAATATTGCCACAGCTGCAAGTGAATAAAACCCTGCCAATTCAGGGTTGTTTAAAATATTCATCATGGCAGCAAGCTCCTTAGATCAATCGGTGCAGATTCGTTTTGCGCTGCGCCTTTTGGTTTGTCCGCTACCGCCATACCCGTCACACGATAATAGTTATAATCGGGATATTTACCTGGTCCTGAAATCAGCAAATGCTCTTTTTCATAAACCAAATCTTGGCGTTTATATTCACCCAACTCAAAGTCAGGGGTCATTTGAATGGCTGTCGTTGGACACGCCTCTTCACACAATCCGCAAAAGATACAGCGTGAAAAGTTAATCCGGAAAAACTCTGGATACCAGCGACCATCTTCGCGCTCAGCTTTTTGTAGCGAGATACAGCCAACCGGACAGGCCACCGCACATAAGTTACAAGCAACACAGCGCTCATCACCATCAGGGTCACGAGACAATATAATACGTCCGCGAAAACGTGGTGGTACTGGCACCGGCACTTCAGGATAAAGAATGGTGTCACGTGGCCTGATCGCATGGCTATTAACCATCCACATACTGCGGATAATAGTATAAAAACCAACGATAATCTTTTTTATGCTATGAAACATGGGGTTATTATCCTTATCATCTTTACCCTAATCCATCATTAATATCATTACTGATGACTACCAATAACTGTTCAAAACTATGTTATTGGGGTCGGGGAAAAGATCAAAATTACTGCGGCAGTAACCAATAAATTAATCAAGGTTATCGGCAGGCAGACTTTCCAGCCAAAATTCATCACCTGATCGTAGCGCGGACGGATGAGCGAACCGCGTGCCAAAATAAACATGGTCATAAAGAATAATGTTTTAATCATGAACCAAAAAGCAGGTGGAATAAATGGGATATTTAAATTAAAAGGCGCGAGCCAACCACCAAAAAACAGGCAAGTCATCAATGCTGAAATCAAGACGACGTTGACGTATTCGCCAATAAAGAACATACCAAACTTCATGCCAGAATATTCGACATGGTAACCTTCGGCCAGCTCTTGCTCTGCTTCAGGTTGGTCAAAAGGATGTCTGTGCGTTACCGCCACCCCTGCTATTACAAAGGTTAAGAATCCAAAAAACTGTGGAATAATATACCAGCCATCAGCCTGTGCTTCGACAATCGCGCGCAAGTTAAACGAGCCCGTCAAGGCCACAACACCCATCAACGACAGACCCAAGAACACTTCATAGCTGATCGTTTGGGCAGCAGAACGTAGGCCACCCAGTAGCGAGAATTTATTCGCTGATGCCCAGCCACCGAACATCACTGCGTAGACTGCAATACCGGCCATGGCAAAGAAGAACAAAATACCGATATCCCAGTCAGCCACGCCAAGCGTTGGTGAGATAGGAATAATGGCAAATGAGGCCAGCGCAGTAAACATCGCAACTGCCGGCGCCAAGGTAAACATAAACTTATCGGTGAACTTTGGTGTCCAATCTTCTTTGAAGAAGATTTTTAGCATATCCGCAACCAGCTGTAATGAGCCAAATGGTCCGACACGGTTTGGACCATAGCGGTCTTGCCAAAGCGCTAGCATACGGCGCTCATAAACAATCATTAAAGCGGCGACTATCACAACGACTAAAAAGATAACCAACGATTGCACGACCAAAAATAGTATTGACCACGTATCATAGGTCATCATACTCGCCAAAAAGCTTGGCACATCAGGGATAATACGGGTAACTTGCATATTACACCTCCTGTGTGGTGGTCGGCGCTACACTTACTGGTGTTGCGCGGTTATCGTCCATGCCATGACCAGCATTATTGGCTATCAAAGAACCGTCATCGGCCATACTACCCATCATGGTCACTGGCGCATCAACTTTGCGTACCGAAGCGGGCATCATGGGATGGATAATATCCACCTGCCCAACGGGATAGCCGATACAGCCTTCTGCTAAGTAACCAACGAGTTGAACTGGCAGTGTGATTTGTTGATTATCAATCTCAATCGCTAAGTAATCACCTGCAGCGATACTCCAGTCTTTGGCATCGTCGATACCGATACGCCATGCTGCAACAGGGAGCTGCTCAGCAACCACTGGGCTACGTGATGCCATCATTGAGCTGGCATAAAGGTTATAAATAGGCACCAGTTTTGCTTGTCCTTGCTGTATATCAGTGGTAGTCGCAGACATTGCCTCTGGCGCAACATATTGACGAGTGGCTAGGCGCTCGAATTGATCGAACAGACGCACACCCGGATCTCCGTTTTTGAGATGACCACCGACTTTGTCTTGGTATTTATTCCAAGCTTGTGGCGAATTCCAACCTGCCGCACTGGCAAAAGGAATCATCGAGCTTGGCGTTTGTTTACCGCTATAGCCTTCCATTGAAAAAGTTAAACCAGTATCTAAATCTTTTGGCTGCATCGGCTCATGGACAGATATCGGCGCACGCATGGCGGTACGACCTGAATAGCGACGCGGCTGACGGGCAATTTTCAGCCCGTTCATGCGGTAGTCCGCATCAGGTGCTGCACCTTTGATACCAGCAAGCTTAGGATGCGTCGCTATTAGCGCATTGATTACATCATCAAGCTGCGTCCAGTCGACATCACGGCCTTCAATGCTGCTATGCACGGCGTGTAGCCAGCGCCAGCCTTCTTTAATACTGCTCATCGGATGGTAGTATTCATTGTCATAAACTTGGAAGAAACGCTGCGCACGGCCTTCGGCAGATACCAATGTGCCGTCTGCTTCGGCAAAGCTTGCCGCTGGTAGTACGATATCGACATCTTTGTGCCAATCAAGTAGCTGATGATCCAAGGCAATGACGGTTTTATCAGTCAATAGCTGGGTCAACTTATTGGCATCGATAGCATCAGTCAGCTGGTTTTCAGCGACTATGACCACATCAAAATCAGTCGCCAACAGCTCTTCTACGGATTGACCGCCAAGCAGACATACCCCAATACTATTGGCATCGGGAACTGCTAAGTAAATCCCTGCTTGCGCATGATATTTCTTATTCACTTCTTTGAGCTCAAGACTATTTTCTTTGAGCTCAAGGCTGTCTTTTTTTAACTCACTACTGTCAGCAGGCTCACGCTCAACGTCGTCTTGCGCTTCTGTATCAACGCCAGTTTCAGGTTTTTCTGGCTTAGCAGACAAATCTTTATCTTCTGTTTGCTGAGCAGTTGCTGCTTGTGCTTCGGCAGCACGTACCTGTTCATTATGCGTATCAACTTGCTGCTGCTCAGTGGCTTTAATGGCGCTGCGCTTTTGGCTTAGTACTTGGGTAATTTGCGCCGCCGCTTCTATCAAAGCAGTAGACGACAAACTGCTGCCCGAGACCACCAAAGGCTTATCGGCTTGTATCAAGTCATAAGCGATTTGCTGCGCCAGTACTTGCATACCATCCATTTCAGCATCTTGTTCTGCTGTCTGTGGATCTACTATTTCCAATAAATCATCGGCAAAACTGGCAATTTCATCAGCCACTTTAAAACCAAGTTTAGTAATATCTTCAGGTGTTGCAACCACGCTGACTTTGCTAATGTCTTCGAGTTTGGTTTGGGTGACATCGATGACGTATACCGGACTTTGTGCGCCTTGACCAATGCGTTTGACTGGCTCAGCCAACCATGGTTGCGTTTTCGCAGCAGCGGCCATTTTAATGGCTTCATTTTTTGCTGCTTGACGAATCGATAACGCCACACGCGATGAGGTTTGAGTAATATCTTCACCCAACACCAATACTGCATCGTGGCTTTCAATATCAGCCATGCCGGGGTTATAAATACCCTCAGTACTCAATACTTCAATACATTTGTTGACCAGTGCTTGCTGCTGATGATTAAGACCCGTTGAGAAGTTATCAAAGCCAACCAGATTTTTTAGCGCAAAGTTAGTCTCTAAACTGGCGCGTGGAGAGCCAATACCGATGACTTTTTTATCTTTAATACGCTTAATGGTTTCATCAAGGGCATAATCGATGTTGATTTTGACATGCTTGTCATTGATACGCTCAAGCGCTTGGGTTGGACGGTCTTCACGATTGACATAACCATAACCAAAACGACCGCGATCACATAAGAAATAACGGTTTACTTCACCATTGTAGCGGTTTTCGATACGGCGCAATTCACCATAACGCTCACCTGGCGAAATGTTACAACCTGCTGAGCAACCATGACAGATACTTGGCGCGTACTGCATATCCCACTTACGGTTATAACGTTCAGAGTGCGTTTTATCGGTAAATACACCGGTTGGGCACACTTCGGTTAAGTTACCTGAGAATTCACTTTCGAACTGACCGTCTTTATCGCGACCAAAATAAACCCGCTCGTTTGTACCATAAACGCCTAAATCTTCACCACCCGCGTAGTCTTTATAAAAACGTACACAGCGGTAGCAAGCGATACAACGGTTCATTTCATGGGCAATAAAGGGACCAAGCTCTTGGTTATGGTGGGTGCGCTTGGTGAAACGATAGCGACGACGATGATGACCCGACATATACGTCATGTCTTGTAAATGACAATGCCCACCCTCTTCACAGGTTGGACAATCATGCGGATGGTTCACCATCAATAGCTCAACCATCGACTTACGGAACGCTTTGGCCTCATCGTCAGTCACTGAGATGTACATGTCATCGCCTGGTGCGACCATGCATGACATCACTAAGCGACCACGACCTGCTTCCATATCTTCTTTGTTTTGATATTGCTTAACCGCACACAGACGGCAAGAGCCTACTGAACCTAAGGCTGGGTGATAACAAAAATACGGCACATCAATGCCAAGTGATAAACAAGCTTGAAGCAAGTTATCTGCGCTATCTACTTCGACAGTGGTTCCATCAATATGTATGACTGCCATGCCGCTCTCCTTATTTCACTACTGGCTGTTGATTGGCTGCAGCATCAATGACATCTACACCAACCGCCTGCGTGATTTTTTGATCAAATTCTGGACGGAAATATTTAATCGCACTCATCAGAGGTTCCATCGCACCTGGAGCATGGGCACAGAAGGTTTTACCAATCCATAAGTCACGCGTTAGACCTTCTAGTTTCTCGACATCGCCCACTTGACCTTCACCATCATTGATAGCGGTGAGCAGTTTGACACCCCACGGTAGACCATCACGGCATGGCGTACACCAGCCGCACGATTCACGTTGGAAGAAAATCTCAAGATTGCGCAATAATGGCACCATATCTTGCTCTTCATCGACGACCATAATCAGCCCAGTCCCCATACGGCTACCGGCTTTTTGAATGGTGTCAAAGTCAACGACCGTATCTAAATGATCAGCGGTCAAAAAGTCGGTTGATGCGCCACCAGGAAGCCATGCTTTAAGCTTTTTGCCCTCGATCATACCACCCGCAAAGTCTTCGATAATTTCACGCGCCGTATAACCGAATGGTAGCTCCCATAGACCGGGGTCATTGACCAAACCCGAGCAACCAAATAGCTTAGTGCCTGGGGTTTCGACCACGCCTTTGGCTTTTGGCAGGTCTTGATACCATTTGCTACCGTGTAAAATAATGGCTGAGACGTTATGCAAAGTTTCTACATTATTCACGATCGTTGGACGACCCCATGCTCCAGCAACTTGCGGGAATGGTGGCTTAGTGCGTGGATTAGCGCGGCGACCCTCTAAAGCATTCAATAGCGCCGTTTCTTCACCGCAAATATAGCGACCGGCACCGGTATGGACGTGTAAATCAAAGCTAAAGTCTGAGCCTAAGATGTTATCGCCGACCAAGTTATTGGCACGCAATTCTTCAAGAGCCGCAGTTAGACGCTCCGCTGCTAAGATGTACTCACCGCGAATAAAGATATAACCAGCGGTTGCACCAATCGCATAAGCTGATATCAACATACCTTCGATAAGTTGTAGGGGCAGACGTTCCATCAGCAAACGGTCTTTAAAGGTACCCGGCTCCATCTCATCGGCATTACAAACCAAATAACGTGGACCGCCATCAGGTGGTGCCATCAGCGACCACTTAATACCTGCTGGGAAACCTGCACCACCGCGACCTTTTACCACGGCTTCTTTAATGGTATTCAACGTATCATCTGGCGATTGGTTTAAGGCTATTTTTAATGCTTCAAAACCACGCAGTGATTCATAAGTTGCTAAATCCAATACTGTGTCATGATGCGCCAAACGCCATGTCAATGGTTTGGTTTCGCTGGTCGCCGTTTCTTTATCACCATATACTGGGATGCGCTGCTCATTTAATTGGCTTGGCGCTTTGCCTTGACCGCGACGAGCGATCTGCTCTGTAATCGTTAAACTCATGCGTATAGCTCCAACAATTGGGCGACCTCGGTGGGTTGGACAGGACCATAAGTGTCTTCATTAATCAACACCGCAGGACCTTTGTCACAATTACCCAAACAGCAAATCGGCAATAGCGTAAAGCGACCGTCAGACGTCGTTTGACCGTAGTCGATGCCTAGCTGCGATTTTAATTCAGCCGCCAGCGCTTCATAGCCTGTCAGATAGCAAGCCACAGAATCACAAATTAAAATGACATGACGACCGACTGGCTGACGATAGATACGGTTAAAGAAGGTTGCTACCCCATCCATATCGGTCATAGGCACATTTAAAATATTAGCAATAGCATTGACTTGTGCATCATCAACCCAGCCGTTACGCTTTTGCACAATCTTTAGTGCATCTAAAGACGCTGCCCGCGGATGGGGATAATGATGCATATATTCACGAATGGCCGCAATTTCTTCAGCGGTTAAGATACTTGCCACATCTACTTTTGGCATTTTATCGGAAACAATTCTCATAATCTTTTTCTTTCCTCACTCAGCCCACTGTTTAGGTTGCGCTCGTCGCGCGCCAACAGCGTTTTGGTGTGCCAGTTTGGCGATAACATGTTAATGAACTTGTCTTACTTTTTAACTTTTATAGGTTTATAGCTATTCGCTTATCACCCTAAAAAATTCTAATCTTATTAAACTAACCATTAAACTCATAATCACAAATGCTCTAACGGTCACAATCCGCCATCACAATATCAATCGACGCCAAATACATAATGGCATCAGAGACCAGCGAGCCATTAATGACCGATGGCATCTGCTGTAAATGTGCAAATGTCGGGGTGCGAATACGGGTACGATAGCTCATCGTCGCTTTGTCTGAGGTGATGTAATAACTGTTTAGACCTTTGGTCGCTTCGACGATAGTGGTGCACTCGCCCGCTGGCATCACAGGACCCCAAGATACGGAGATAAAGTGATTAATCAAGGTCTCAATATCATTTAAAGTACGGTCTTTTGGCGGTGGTACTGCCAGTGGATGATCAGCCTTATAAGGACCTTGCGGCATATTATCCATACATTGACGGATGATACGTAACGACTGGCGCATCTCTTCGATTTTCACCATACAGCGATCATAAGCATCACCGTTATAGCCGATAGGCACTTCAAAGTCGTAATTCTCATAGCCCATATACGGACGTGCTTTACGCAGATCAAAATCCAAACCCGTCGCCCGTAAGCCTGTACCAGTGACACCCCATGCCAATGCTTGCTTGGTATTATACTGCGCAACCCCTTGGGTACGGCCTTTAAGCACACTGTTCTGTAGCGCCGCCTTGACATACTCATCCAAGCGTTTTGGTAGCCACTCTAAAAACTCACGGACCAAACGTTGCCAGCCGCGTGGTAAATCGTGCGCTGTACCGCCGATACGGAACCAAGCAGGATGCATACGATAACCGGTCACCGCTTCGATGACGTCATAGGCTTTTTGACGATCGGTAAACGCATAGAATACTGGCGTCATACCGCCCGCATCCTGAATGAAGGTACCGACAAATAGCAAGTTATTGGTAATGCGAAAAAACTCGCTCATCATTACGCGGATGGTTTCAGCGCGCGGTGGAATGGTAATACCGGCCAGCTTTTCGACCGACATGATGTACGGTAGCTCATTCATCACACCGCCAAGATAGTCAATGCGGTCGGTATAAGGAATAAATGAATGCCATGTTTGGCGCTCAGCCATCTTTTCTGCGCCGCGATGGTGATAGCCGATATCGGGGATACAGTCGACGATTTCTTCGCCATCAAGCTGTAGCACCAAACGGAACGCACCATGAGCCGATGGATGGTTAGGACCAATGTTCAAGAACATAAAGTCCTCATCACGGCCTGAACGCTTCATGCCCCACTCTTCTGGGACAAAGCGCAAGTTTTCTTGCTCGTATTGTTGTTTAGCAGTATTTAGGAAGTACGGGGTAAACTCAGTCGCACGCGCATGATATTCTTTACGCAGAGGATGACCTTCCCAATATTTAGGCAATAAGATACGGGTTAAATGTGGATGGCCAGTAAAAACAATCCCGAACATATCCCACACTTCACGCTCGTACCAGTTGGCATTTGGCCAAATCTTGGTCGCACTCGGAACGTTTAAATCATCTTCACTCAGCGCGACTTTAATACGTACATCACTATTACGCTCAAGCGACATCAAATGATAAAACACCGTAAAATCACTGTCAGGTAGACCTTGGCGATGCTGACGCAAACGCTCATCTATCGCTGACAAGTCAAATAGCATGACATAAGGTTTTGGTAGTTTACGCAGGTATAAGAGAACGTCTAATAAGTCAGCACGCGCCACCCAAACCGTTGGAATCTCATCAACCGTATGCTGCACGACAAACTTACCGGCATACTTATGCTCCAGCTCTTTGATAACTGCTGGGACAGGTTTACTCTTAGGATCTATATTTTCGACTACCGTGACCATGAATGATGTATTCCTTCATTAATCATAACTGATTCATCATAGCTAATTCATCATAATTGATTAATTATAGCTACACTGTGATGCGCGCATAAAACATTAAGCTGGCTACTAACTAAGCTGGCTACTACTAGTCTAAACGCAACGACCAATCTAAACCTATGCGCTTAAATGCTGTCTGGGCTACGCAAGTTTTTCACCGCGATACGATCCGCTTGCTTACGGTCACGCTCAGGCGTCATTTGTGGCTGGTAGATACCCTGCTCATTGACATGAATACCCAGCGGACGACGCTCTTTAGTAATGGACTCTTGTAATAACATCAAACCCTGAATCAACGCTTCTGGACGCGGCGGACAGCCCGGTACATAAACATCTACTGGGATAATCTTATCCACACCTTGCACCACTGAATAGATATCATACATGCCGCCCGAGTTGGCGCAAGCACCCATCGAAATGACCCATTTTGGCTCAAGCATTTGCTCATAAAGGCGCTGAATAACAGGGGCCATTTTAACAAAGCACGTACCAGCGACAATCATCACATCGGCCTGACGCGGTGAGGCTCGAATGACCTCAGCACCAAAGCGCGATAAATCGTGAACTGCCGTTAGCGTGGTAGCATATTCGACATAACAGCAAGAAGTACCAAAGTTAAATGGCCATAGTGAGTGCTTGCGCCCCCAGTTTGCTGTTGAATGAACGAGGTCTTCGAGGCGACCCATAAAGACGTTTTTATTGACTTCGTCTTCGATAGGATCATTGACCGTTTGACTGGTCTGTGCAGGATAGGTATCTGCATCAGGGTTGGCTTTTGTTAGTGTGTATTTCATAACATACAACCTTTATATTTATACCTTTATATTTATATAGGCACGGCGCGGCAATCATCTTGCCCTCGCTATGGCCTTAACTGCTATTATTAAATAATTTTTACGATTAACTATTGATATATCTACTAAAGACAATCAACGTGCAGCGTTATCGGGCTGTGCAGACGCCGCAAAATCTACAGTCGTTACATTACCGGTAATATTAATATGATCGATATTTTGTAGATGACGACGATTGGTTTCAATATTGTTTGAAACGTTAATCTGTCCTGAAGACTGCGCAGGTATTTTGCCCGTCGGGTCAACCATCAGCTCATCAACACCATCAAACTGGGTAATGTCTGCCAAATTGAAACCTGCCGGCGCCGCATATAAACGGGCTTTTTTGCGAAGTTTATCTGCAGGTGACCAGTTCAGGGCACCCAAGCTCAAGGCATAGACCAAACCAATCAATAAATCGATGATAAAGGTCGCTGCTGTCGCAAAGCCGAGCCAGCCCGTTTCACGTACCGAAACGGCGTAGGCATATAAGTAGAGTGCTTCTAAATCAAAGATAACAAAGAAAATCGCCACCAAATAGAATTTGGCAGACAAACGAATACGGGCGTTGCCAGATCCGACAACACCCGCTTCAAATATTTCTTCTTTTTGTAAGCCTTGAGAGCGACCGCCAAGCAAGCGTGGAACGACCAGCATAAAAATGACTAGCCCAATGGCGGCTAAGATGAAAGCGATTGCTGACCAATTAAAAGCAGACATGATAATACGTGCTCCTCACCCAATCGAGTGTTAAACGCAGTGCGAGTACTCACCTATTAAAGGTGCTCTAGCGACTAGTTTAACGCAGACGAAAACACAAAGTAACTGTCATTGAGTCACTGTATTTAAGTAACTATTTTAGGGTCTGTGCTGGTAACAACCAATTATCAAGCTTATTGACGACGATGTCAGACGCGACCAACGATAACATTTCCGATAGATAACGGATGCAGGCTGGTTGCCTAACGTATCTTTTAACAACGTAAGATCAACGTATTAAATCAATATCATATTCGATTGCTTACTTAATTGATTTAATAGCTCATTACACGAGGTCAATAATGACGTAACAACTGGCATAAATTATTTACGTACTATACGCATATCAGTGCCTAAAAGCTAGTTTTTAACTGCATCGGACGGTCACTTTCTATGTGAAAAAACTATATTGCTTACCTCGTAAACTGTGGTATAGACGTTACCTTATATTAACTCTAAATCCATCCTTTTAATCGTCAGCACATATAAAGGCAGCGCCCGCCGTGAGTTGAACGCCCTTTGACTCTTTTTCATTTGCCAACTCCTCACCCAAAGTACCGGTTTTTGCTTTATAATAGCCTACCTAATTTCGATGATTTATGGCCAATAAATCACACATCTTGTTACCTTTAATATTTGATTGTCTTTATTAAAAATATCGATGCGTTGTTCAGTGTCATCATTCGCGCAACATTCATTTAGCGTTACAGCTATCCGCTCTATCCTCTTTTTTGCTTTTGTCTTACAGGTCACGTTATGAGTCAACTTAATCCCAAACAACAAGAAGCGATGCTCTACGTATCAGGCCCACTGCTGGTGTTAGCAGGCGCAGGTTC
The DNA here is from genome assembly GCF_014861365.1 of Psychrobacter sp. FME6. Classification (GTDB taxonomy): domain Bacteria; phylum Pseudomonadota; class Gammaproteobacteria; order Pseudomonadales; family Moraxellaceae; genus Psychrobacter. The sequence continues at coordinate 19,540 of NZ_RRYW01000020.1, read as the reverse complement.
CGGTAAGACATCGGTTATTACGCGCAAAATTGCTTACCTAATTGAAGAATGCAACATGCCAGCGGAACGCATCACCGCTGTGACTTTTACCAATAAAGCCGCGCGTGAGATGAAAGCCCGTGTCAGTAAGTTGCTACCGAGTGAAAAAATGCGCGGTCTGACCGTGTCGACCTTTCACCAATTTGGGTTACAGTTTTTACGTTATGAGCTGATTCATACCCCGCTTAAAGGCAACTTCTCCATCATGGACAGTGACGATAGCAAACGTCTATTAATGGAGTTAATGATGCGCGACAACCTAAGCGGCGCCGAAAGTCGTGAGCTGGTTGGTAAGGCCATCAAGATGATTTCTGATTGGAAAAACGATTTGATTGAGCCCGATCAGGCGATGGAAACCTTAGATGATCCAGAAGACATGATTTTTGCCACATTATATGCTTTATATGAGCGCAATTTGCGTGCTTATAATGCGGTCGATTTTGATGATTTGATTGTCCTGCCGACGAAGATATTGCGCGAAAACAGAGAGCTACGCGATAAGTGGCAAAACCGTATTCGCTACTTACTCGTCGATGAGTATCAAGACACCAACACCGCCCAGTATGAAATGATTAAGCACTTGGTCGGACCACAAGGGCGCTTTACCGTCGTTGGTGATGATGACCAGTCTATCTATGCCTGGCGCGGGGCAAAGCCTGAAAACATGGGGCTACTCAAAGAAGACTTCCCCAAGTTAAAAATCGTTATGTTAGAGCAAAATTACCGCTCGACCACGCGTATTTTGACTTCTGCCAACGCGGTTATTACTAACAACGAGCATTTATTTGAAAAGAAACTCTGGTCAGATAAAGGTCAAGGCGAAAAAATCCGCATTATCAATTGCCGTAATGACGACGATGAGTCCGAGCGCGTCGCCAAAGAGATTGTCACTCATAAGCTGCGCTTTGGTAATGAATGGGAACAATATGCTGTCCTTTACCGCAGTAACTTTCAAGCAAGGATGCTAGAGGCGCAACTGCGTCAACTGCAAGTGCCTTATAAATTATCTGGCGGTCAATCGTTCTTTGCTCGTAGTGAAATTAAAGACATCATGGGTTATTTGCGTTTGATTTTAAACCCAGAAGACGACAGTGCTTTTTTGCGTATTATCAACACACCCAAACGCGGTATGGGACCAGCAACACTAGAAAAGCTGGGGTTATTTGCCCAAGAGCACAGTATATCGTTATTGGCCTCCTGTACCCACGCTGGTCTGACCCATGTGTTGCCATCCAAAGCTTATGGCACGATAAAAGAGTTTGGTGAGTTTATCGAGCATTATACTCGTGAGCTCGACCAGCATCCTGATCCTGTGCCTATCGTGCGCCAAATGATCGACGAGACCGGTTATATTGATTTTGTGCGCAGCGACTCTAAAACACCGCAACAAGAAAAAAACCGCATCGATAATATCGATATGCTTTATACCAGCATTCAGTCGTTGATTAATCGTGCGGAAAATGACGAAGATCGAACCATCGACACCATTATTCGCAAGCTGGTGTTGCTGGATATGCTCGAGCAGCAACAAGAAGAAGAGAATACCAATAAAGTCAACTTGATGACCTTACACGCCGCAAAAGGCCTAGAGTTTGATTTCGTTTATATCATGGGGCTTGAGGAAGAAATGCTACCGCATCGCAACTCTATCCTGAGCGAGACAATCGAAGAAGAGCGGCGCTTGATGTACGTGGGTATTACCCGCGCCCGTCGTGAACTGACATTGACCCTAGCAACCCAGCGCCGCGCTGGTGGTCAAATGCGCGTCACTTCTGAGTCAAGATTTTTGGATGAGCTGCCAGAAGATCATATCGACTGGCCAGCCAAGGCGAAGAAGAAAAAAGCCACTAAAGACCCTGAAAAAGTCGCTGATGAGTATTTGGCCAATATCCGAGCGTTATTGGGCAACCGCTAATTTTAGCATCCATGCTTGAAGTTACAGCATATGAAGTTACAGCATATATAGTGAGTTTAGTATAAAAACGATACAGCGGGACTGGAATACTTTGGTTTAAAACATAAGTTTTGCAGTCTCTAGTCATTACTGCTATTTAACTGTTAAAAAAACTTGGAACACTGATGTCCACTCCTACGCCAAACCCAGAACGCTCGTTGACACGGCAAGGAGACTATAATCCAGCTGAATTTAGTGCTGAGTATAAGCTGCTTTACTTGCAACAATTGGTCGCTGATAAAGCCTATAAAGCCATTACTGAGTTTTTAGAAAAACAGTCAGAATATGAGATTGCCAACTTATTAGAGTCATTCCCCACCCAAAATCGTTTATTAATTTGGGCACAAGTACCAGAAAAAATTAAAGGTGAAGTGCTTGCTGAGCTAGAATTTGATACCCGCCAGCCACTGATGGAAAATATCTCATCTAAAGAGATATCGCTTTTTACCCAAGACCTTGATGCGCAAGACATCTCTGAGATTTTAGATACCGTTACTGACAGCGTGCGTACCTCGGTAATGGCAACCTTGGACGAAGATATTCGGATTCAGGTCAATAAGCTTGATACCTATGCCGACTTGGAAGTTGGTCGCTATATGGATCCTGATCTTATTCAAATCAGAGACAACATCACGCTTACAGAAGTACAGCATTGGCTACGAGAGAATGATGAGTTACTCGATAATGAGAGCCAAGAGCTGTTGGTCGTCGATCAAAGCCAGCAGCTACTTGGCCTGTTGAGTTTGGTTGATTTGATTAAACACGACCAAAACACCTTAGTCTCAGAATTGATTCATACCGCCATCACTATTAATGACCGCTTAGATATTCAAGATGCCGCGGCGATTTTCCGCTCAGAAGACATCCGTTTTGCACCAGTGATTAATAGCCATGGAGAGTTGGTCGGTCAATTAAATGGTGAGGACATCATGGAAATTATCCAAGACGATGTCGATAGCACCATGAAAAACCTCGCTGGTGTCAGCCAAGATGAAGAGCTTTTTGCACCCATCTTGACCAGTGCCAAAAGTCGTAGTATTTGGCTCGGTATTAATTTATGTACAGCTCTGTTAGCGGCGGCTGTGATTGGTCAGTTTGAGGCAGTGTTAGCAAAAGTAGTGGCCTTAGCGATACTCATGCCAGTGGTTGCCAGTATGGGCGGTATCGCCGGCTCGCAGACACTGACCGTCGTCATCCGCGGTATGGCGATGGGTCAAATTGGTGGCTCTAACCGCTTATGGTTATTAAATAAAGAGCTGTGGGTCGGGGCGATAAACGGTATCATATGGGCGATAATCATGGCGTTTATTGCCCAATTGTGGTTTCATGATATTAAAATTAGTACAGTTATTGGTTTGGCGATTGCCATTAATATGACTGCCGCCAACGTCTCGGGAATTAGTATACCGCTGATGCTAAAACGCATGAACATCGACCCTGCCCTATCCGCCTCCGTTATCCTAACGACGGTAACGGATATTGTCGGCTTTATGTCATTCTTGGGCCTCGCCAGTGTGCTGATACTCTAGAGCGTACCAATGTTAGCCATAAGACTAGCAATAGAATTAGCAATAGAATTAGCAATAAATTACCTATTAGAAATTCGATTTATAAAACCTTCCAATCGTTAAGTGAGTGCGTTATGCAAGCTGTACAAGTTAAAGTGTTAAACCCTAAAATTACTGAAGATAAAGCGTTTTCTCTACCCACGCGTGCCACCGATGGCAGCGCTGGTATTGATTTGCGTGCTTGTATTGATGAGCCTTTGACTATTAAAGCAGGTGCAACGCATTTAATTGGCACTGGTCTTGCCGTTTATATTCAAGATCCCAATTATGCGGGGATGATTTTACCGCGCTCAGGTCTTGGTCATAAGCACGGTATCGTTTTGGGCAACTTAGTTGGGCTGATTGACGCCGACTATCAAGGCGAGCTGATGGTCAGTATTTGGAACCGTAGCAATGAAGATTTTGTATTGAATCCAGCAGAGCGCATGGCACAATATGTGGTCGTACCCGTTGCCCGCCCTGAGTTTGAAGTGGTGACAGAGTTTAGTGATACCAGCGCACGCGGTGCCGGTGGTTTTGGACATTCGGGTCGTCAATAGCCACTGATTTTCAGTCGCTATAAACTGTATAAATAATCATATAGTAGATTCATTTTAAAAACGATACAGTGCTATTGGCTATAAATTTTTTTGCCGCCTCTGTCACACCTGCGAACAGCAAGCAAGAAAAAATTATAGCAATAGCACGTTACTAGTTACTCTACTATAATCGTATCGCTTTTATTTTGAACTGACTATCATCAGCCATTGGCTTTTATTAACGACAACCATATCAATTACGACAATAAGGAGAGTAAGCGATGCCGTCTTTTGCTGCGCAGCAATCCTTATTTCGTGCTTATGATATTCGTGGTTCGCGCCAGCATTTCACCGCTGACTTTACTCAAGCATTGGGGCGGGCGTTTGCTCACCTTTATGATGTGCAAGACTATCTTTCTCACGGCTATCATAATAAAAACGACGAGTCAGCAGATAACCTTGCAATAATTAACCAGCCAAATAAAAGCATTAAGCAAAATAGTCATATCAAACAGAACACCGTTGTGATTGGTTATGATGTGCGCTGCGGTAGTGATAATATTGCCCACACTCTTGCTAATATCTTGACTCGGCAGGGCTTACAAATTATCCAATTGGGGTTAATTACCACTCCCATGATGGTTTTTTGGGCCGAGCACTATCAAGGCCATGGCATTATCGTAACCGCCAGCCATTCCGCTAAAGATATTTTAGGGGTTAAATGGTTGGTCAATCACGCCTCTCCTAGTAGCGAAGACATTCAAACATTGTATCAAAAACTGGCTATCCGTAATGTGCAAAAAAATCCGTCAAAAACCTTTGACGCACCCATTAGTAATAAGCCGATTAACTTACCTACCGAGCAAGTAAGCAGTGCTTATACGGATGCCATTGTGCAAGTATTTGGGCAGCTCTATCAGCACGATAACCCACACCAACATCCCTATCAGAACTCAAAAGACAGCCAACAACTATTATCCAAACTTGATTTAACAGTTGTTATCGACTGTATGCACGGGGCGACCAGTCATATCGCCCAGCCTTTATTTGCACATTTTTGCCAACAAGTTATCATGCTCCACGATACCCCTGATGGACATTTCCCCTCTGGTAATCCCGACCCTACTGAACCGCTTCGTCTTAAACAATTACAGCAGAGTGTACTTGATCATCAAGCAGACATAGGCATCGCCTTCGATGGTGATGGCGACAGGCTGATGGTTGTCGATAATAATGGCAAAGTGGTTACGCCCGATCACCTGCTTTATCTGTTGGCAAGCGTCGCCGTAAAGGATCGCCCTCAGTCTTTAACCACCTCATTATCAGATACTCAGGTATTGTTTGATATTAAATGCTGTCACCATTTACCAAAATTAATCGCCGAGCTTGGCGCGACAGCGGTGATGAGTCAAACGGGTAGCAGTCTAATACGTCGACGTTTACAACAATCAAATAATCAAATCATATTTGCTGGTGAGTTATCTGGTCATTTTATCTTTAATGATAATCGCTTTATTCTTTATGATGACGCCATGTATGCGGCACTAAGACTGCTACACTGGTTAGCACATCCTATGAGTAGTCTTAATATTAAGACAAACCTAGCCAAGATTATTCATAGTTTGCCAGTCATCGTCAGTACAGCTGATCATTATTTACCGCTTCCAGAGACGCTTGTAAATGACTGTTCAATCATCGAGAAGCTGGCGAGATTCTGTCAGTATTTACAGCACTTAATAAATGCGACGTCCGTACCCCCTACTCAATCCGACTCACAAACCAGCACTGCCTGTGCGTCGTCGCTGTGTAATTGTTCTACAAAAAAACATTCTATAACCTTAGAACAAGCGCAAGATTTATTGCCTATCGGCACCAAACTTAGCTGTATCGATGGTGTGCGTTTGGATTTTGCCCACGGCTTTGGGGTATTGCGGCAGTCAAATACCAGTCACAACCTAACGGCCCGATTTGCTGGCGATAGTCTAGAGGACTTGAGAGATATTCAAACAAGATTCGCCATTCTATGTCGCCCATTTGATGCGACATTAGCAGCGCAGATTATGACCATTGTTCCTGAGTAGCTGTTGCTAACAAAGAATAAAAGAAGCTATTAATTAATTAATCATTTAGTAGATAACCAACCATTAAAAACCTTATTTTAGGAGCTTGTAATGACGCTTAATTTGGACGACGCCAAAATTACCGCTGAAGTATTAACCACGGCGCTACCTTATATTCAACGCTTTGTCGATAAACTCATCGTGGTTAAATACGGCGGTAACGCCATGACCGACCCTGAGCTTGAAAGCTCGTTTGCCCGCGACATTGTGTTATTAAAAACCGTGGGCATGCACCCTGTCGTGGTCCACGGCGGTGGTCCACAAGTGGATAACCTGCTAAAAGAACTGGGTCGTCAATCTGACCGTATCGACGGGATGCGCGTTACTGACAAAAGCACCATGGATATCGTCGAGATGGTCTTGGGCGGTAGCGTCAACAAATCGATCGTTAGCTTAATCAATAAGCATGGCGGCCGTGCCATCGGCTTGACTGGTAAAGATGCCAATTTAATCTTAGCCAAAAAACTAATGATGGAAAAAATTGGCGCAGATGGTATCGCGGTACCAGTCGATTTAGGCTTTGTCGGTGATGTGGTTAGTGTCAATAAGGACGTGATTAACATGCTTATTGCCTCCGACTTTATCCCTGTTATCGCCCCACTTGGGGTTGATAGCGAAGGCAATAGCTATAACATCAATGCCGACTTGGTCGCGGGTAAAGTGGCTGAATTCTTGCAAGCGGAAAAGCTCATGCTATTGACCAATATCAAAGGCGTATTGGGCCGTGATGGCGAAGTGGTGACTGGTCTGACGCCAAAGAAAGTCGACAGCTTGATTGAAGATGGTACCATCTCGGGCGGTATGATTCCTAAGATTCAGTGCGCTCTAAATGCGGTTCGTAGTGGGGTTAAAAGTGCGGTTATTGTTGACGGTCGTGTGCCTCATGCCACGCTGTTAGAAATTTTTACCAACGAAGGGGTTGGTACTTTGATCAGTCGCGATATTGATGCGGCCATGCCTTAGGTTTCTGAGGAGTCAATCATGCCACTATGGCTGTGGTGCCTGCTGTTTATTTTAGAGAGCTTATATTGCTGGTGGATTATTGGCTATGGCGGCGCGCGCTGGATAGAGGGCTGGAAGTCGTTCTTTATGATTGAATGGTTTGCGCTCGATTGGACAGCGGAGCAAATTCGTCTTTATGTACTCATTATTTGGTGCTTTAGCGTGATTTGGTTTATCGTTGGTGCGATAAAGCCTGAGCTTAGATTTTATTATTAGCTCAGGCGTATTTTTTAACCAAAAACGGTCTCTAGCTGCGCTTCATCATAACCGCACAGTAAGACGGACTTATCATGATACCTACCTTCAATAATAGGGCGCTTAATCATACTGGTATTTTCGACAAGTAAATCAATGGCAGTATCTACGCTGGCATCTGCCGCTTGCTTCTGCTCGTCGGTCAGCTTGCGCCATGTAGTGCCTCGCTTGTTTAGGACTTTATCTATCCCTAACTCGTTTACCCAGCGCTGAATACTATCTTTATCAATACCCTGCTTTTTATAGTCATGAAAATCATAGCTGACGCCTAGCTCATCAAGCTTAGTAAATGCCTTTTTCATGGTGCTGCATGATTTAATACCGTAAATGGTGATGGTCATAGTTAATCCTTAAGAAGTTATATTTATAGCGTACTTTTACTTAATAATAAAAAACAGATAGAAAGCTATACAAAGAACAACCAAGGCTAATAATAGCCACTTCCCTTTTGGGGTAATTAGTTTCATTCTCTCCATTTCTATAGGCTCATAATGTATAGCGGAACGGCCTTCAGAGGCAAGTTGCACTAGATAGACAATTTCCAATTCATTCAAGATGGCATCTTTATACCTCATAGACCTTATGGGATATTGTATGGTTTTGCCTTGTTTAGGTTGAATCACTAACAGCCAAATTTCGTGGCGCTTGATGACTCGACGACCTATGCCTATACACTCAATATCCTGCCATAACAAATATCTCTGTTGTGGTCGGCGCAAGACTTGTAGTATTGTTAACCCTTTATCCGTAATTTGAAAAACGGGCTTACCAGTAATAAAGGCAAATAATACCGTAAATACTGCAACAGCTATCAAAATTATTGATAACCACATCACTATAATGAAAAACCAACCTTCATCTTTTGCGATGGGTAACCCATAATAATACAGCGGAAAAATCAACAAACCTAAAGCCAAAATCGACAGCATGTGTTTGTTCGATAAATATAAATCAATGGGGTATTTTAACACTTGCCCTTTTTTTAGTTTTTGCATGCCTAGCCTTACTGTAAGTCTATAAGTGTTTATATACTATTCAATACTGCTCTATTATTACCTTGCCCCATCGCATTTTTTGCCAATTTGCGCTATTCTAGCGTATCTAATTTCTTATTAAAATATTCAATCTCGAGCCAACTATGAGCAATACTGTGACATCTGACCAAGCAGAAAACAACCATTATAACCCACAAGCGATAGAAGCGACGCAGCAAGCCAAATGGGCGACTGACAAGCGTTTCGAAGTTGATAATGAGCCAAGCGATAAACCGAGCCGCTATATGCTGTCTATGTTCCCGTATCCTAGCGGCAAGTTGCACATGGGTCACGTGCGTAACTATACCATCTCTGATGTCCTGAGCCGTTATTACCGTTTAAAAGGCTATGAGGTCATGCAACCAATGGGCTGGGATGGTTTTGGCCTGCCCGCAGAAAACGCCGCCATTGCCAATCAAACGCCGCCTGCTAAATGGACATTTGAAAATATTGATAACATGCGAGCACAGCTAAAATTGCTCGGCTTATCAATTGACTGGTCACGCGAGTTTGCCACTTGTAGCCCTGAGTATTACCAGTGGGAGCAGTGGTTATTTTTACAGTTATACAAAAAAGGCTTGGTCTATAAAAAGCTGGCGACGGTCAACTGGGATCCCGTCGATAATACTGTTTTAGCAAACGAGCAAGTCATCGATGGTAAGGGCTGGCGTAGTGGCGCGGCGGTTGAAAAACGCGACATCCCAATGTATTACTTTAACATCACCGATTACGCCGACGAGCTATTGGACGACTTGGATCAACTAGAAGGCCATTGGCCGGCTGAAGTCATCACCATGCAGCGTAACTGGATTGGTCGTAGTGCCGGTATGGAAGTGCATTTTCCTTATGAGATTGCTGGCGAAAGCAATACCTTGGATGTGTTTACGACGCGCCCTGATACCTTGATGGGCGTTACTTATGTCGCCGTTGCCGCAGAGCACCCGCTAGCACAATATGCTTCTGAACAAGACGACGTGATTGCTCAATTTTGTGCGCTGTGTAAAAAAGGCTCAGTCGCCGAAGCAGATCTCGCCAAAGCTGAAAAAATCGGTATGGATACTGGTCTTACCGTCACCCATCCGTTAACGGGCGAAGAAGTGCCAGTTTGGGTCGCCAACTATGTGCTGATGAGTTATGGTTCAGGCGCGGTGATGGCCGTACCTGCACACGATGAGCGTGATTATGAGTTTGCGACCAAGTACAATTTACCGATTAAGCAAGTCATTGATATTCCCACTGGTTATTTTGATGAGGTAGACGCGAACGCCAAAGCCAATAACATTGAAAGCAACCATGCTTATACCGAGCGCAATACCTTGGTCAATTCAGGCGAATTTGACGGGTTAGATTTTGAGCAAGCGTTTACAGCGATGCTGGCCAAACTTGAACCACAAAAATTGGCGAAGAAAAAAATCCAATACCGTCTCCGTGATTGGGGCGTCTCTCGCCAGCGCTATTGGGGCTGCCCTATTCCGATGGTCAACTGTGAGCATTGCGGCACCGTACCTGTCGAAGAGCAAAATCTACCAGTCGTTCTACCAACTGACGTTGTCCCTGATGGTCGCGGCAATCCTCTAAAAAACATCCCAGAGTTTGTCAATACGACTTGTCCAAAATGTGGTAACCCAGCTGAGCGCGAAACCGATACGTTTGATACCTTTGTCGAGTCAAGCTGGTACTACGCCCGTTTTGCCAGTCCAAACGATGCACAAAACATGGTCAACAAATCTGCTGCCAATAAATGGCTGCCTGTCGATCAATACGTAGGCGGTGTCGAGCACGCGGTCATGCATCTACTGTATGCACGCTTCTTTCACAAACTCATGCGTGATGAAAACTTGGTATCAGGTGATGAGCCATTTGCCAACTTGATGACCCAAGGCATGGTGCTTGCTGGCACTTTCTACCGCGTCAATGCCGACGGCAGTACGACTTACTACTTTACCGAAGATATCGATATTGATTACAACGAGCGCGGTCAGCCGATTAAGGCCCTCTTAAAATCAGACGGTCAGCCCGTGACCATTGGCAAAATTGAAAAAATGTCCAAGTCAAAAAACAACGGCGTTGATCCACAGATAACCATTGATAAGTATGGCGCTGATACCGTTCGCCTTTATACGCTCTTTACCGCACCTGCTGATCAAACCCTAGAATGGTCGGATGATGCGCTAAAAGGCCCATATAACTTCGTGAAAAAAGTCTGGCGTGTGGCAACTGAGCACAAGCAAGCACTAACCACAGCGAACTTGAGCCTTGAGACACTCAATAATGAAGCATTAAATACGGACGGCTTAAGCAAAGAAGCAAAAGCACTACGCCGTAAGACCCATGAAACCATCGCTAAAATTGATAAAGACTTAGGCGACCGTTTGGCACTCAATACGCCTGTCTCTAGCCTAATGGAGCTGGCTAACGAGCTGAGTAATTTTAAAGCAAGCAATGAGCAAGACCTACAAGTACAACATGAAGCTTTGATTGACCTGCTTATTATGCTATCGGTATATGCCCCGCACGTTGGTGAGCATTTGCTTGAACAGTTAGGGCTTGATACGGTCACCCTAGACTACCCTGTCGTCGACGAGAGCGCACTCGTACAGGATACGATCACCATGGTGGTACAGGTCAACGGTAAAATGCGTGGCAAAATGGATGTAGCACCAAATAGCGATCCAGAACAGCTAAAAGCGCAAGCGCGCGCGATTGATGGTGTGGCAAAATTCTTGACTGGCGACATCAAAAAAGAAATCGTCGTTCCTAATAAACTGGTTAACATCGTGGTTGCAGGCTAGATTTTTTAGGCTCAGTGACTTTTATTACTTTGGTTAGTACTCTGAGCCTTCTTATAATATCAGGATAACGATTATGTCGTATAAACATCGAGCAGCACCGTCGTCTCAAACCCGCTTAAGCAATAAAAACACTTCTGCCAAACACTCTAAATCTGGTGCGGAAAAACTGGCTGGTAGAAAAAAGCTAGCGGCGGTATTATTTGCTGCACTGCCAATGTTTGCAGTGCTAGGAGCAACTGCTGGTCTGAGTGGTTGCGGCTTTCAGCTACGTGGCTATGATGCGCCAATGCTGCTTGATGTCGCCAAAACAGCGGTGATTATCGAGGACAATCGCACTTCCTTTCCGCTTAAGCTACCATTAACCAGACGCCTAGAAATATTAGGCGTCGATGCCATTGATAATATGACCGCGGCTGACGTTGCTAGTAATAATAAACAAGTGGACGCGACAAAAATTTCTGCCATCACTATTAATAACGTGCGTTTTAAGCGTTATGAGCTGGTCGGTGTTTTGACAGAAATCCGCTTGGTGCTATCAGCTGATGTCAGTTATCAAACCACCGATAATGGCAAACCAGTTACGCTAAGCAACCCTATCCGAGTCGAGCGCAGCTATCAATACAATGAAGCATCGGTCAGCACCGATGATCAGCAAGGCGATCAAATTCGTGACTGGCTCTATGACAGTTTGGCACGCCGTATCACCGATCAATATGTTGCCATTTCTCTACCTAAAGTCAGCTCGACTGGGGTCAAAAAACCTGTACAAATCGGTGATGGCTCAGCATCAACCACGGTTGTCGTGCCAACTCCTTAGGTAACAAGGCGCAACCCCTTTCATATTATATATTTACGTCCATCCATCTGTGTACTCATAACCTATGCAAGATACCTTTATAAAAGCCTATCCGAAGCTACTGCAACCCTCCGTTGCAGTAGCTGGCTTGTGGCTGGCACATGGTGACGAGCCATTACTCAGCCAATGGCTTATCGATGCCATGCGCCCGCATTGGCGCGAACAGAATTATGCGATCAAGCGCATCGAACTCATATCAGTTAAAAGCTGGCAAGAAGTGCTATCAGAGCTGGGCAGCCAGTCTTTATTTGATGATGCCAGCGCACTCATCGTCACGGGCAACCATAAACCCGATAAGGCAGTCATCACCGAGCTAGAACGCTTTGCTCAGGATGCACAAACAGGGGCGCACAGTCACAGTCTATTATGGCTCACCCCAAAGCAAGACAAACGCGCTCAGAGCAGTAAATGGTTTGCGCCATTTACTCAATATGGGCACGTCATTGACTGCAATCTATATAACGAACAGCAGCGCCAGCAGTTATTGCAGATACAAGCCCAGCAATTTGGCCTAAAGCTGTCTCAAGACGCTTGGCAGCTACTGATGTCACATACTGAGCATCATTTATTAAGTGCTTATCAAACCTTATGGCGGCTGTCGTATTTATTTGCGCCGCAGTTGATGGCAAATAGTGACAATACCCCTCAAGAAGGCGGCCATCCTAACAAGCCTTTTACCAACGTCGCATTGGATATCAAAGACTTACAAGCAGCATTGGTCAGTGATGCCCAATTTAGCGTATTTGATTTATCAGATGCGATGCTTGCTGGTAATAGTGCACAAGTTGCCAAAATCATGTTTCAGCTCAAAGCCACCGACGAGCCAACCACCTTAGTACTGTGGGCAATCAGTAAAGACATGCGTCAAATTATGCAATTGATGGATGGACAAGACCCGCAAGCCCTCGGTATTTGGCGCAGCAAACAAGGCTTGTACCAACAAGCGTGCCGCCGTCAGTCACCAGCCCAGACTGCCGAATGGCCCGCCCTACTTTATCGCTGTGACCAAGCCATCAAAGGGCTTATTCGCCAGCCAGCGTGGGAGCTGTTATTACAGGCATCATTAGAACTATCAGGGCAAAGACTGTTTGCTACAAATTAACAGCTAAGCTTCGACTTTTGCCATTTAAAGCCATACTATTTAAAGCCGATCTTCATTGAAAATACTGGCTTATAAAAAACCACCTTCATTTAAATAATAACCATAAAAAAGTGGTGCTGGTATTAAAACACCGCACCACCTTTGAACAGCAACACTACTAGGGCGTGTCCTCATTTTGAAAATGGTGATAAAAATGAAATAAATCGTAGCTAAACAAGGAAAATAGTACAGTTAATATCGAGATATGAACCAGCTATTTGACGCAGTTTGGCAAAGATTTAGCTATTTTTAGCCCATTTAAAGTTTAATGCTCAGATTGAGGACACGCCCTAACTTACTTAAAACCAGCTTATTTAATGCTTTCTTCATCTGGCTTTTCTATAGTTGCAGCGTCAGTCTTAGAAGACTGAGAATTATCATCCTGACCTTGCAAACCCTCATTATTTACGGCATTAGCAGCCACAGATTTATTGTCTTGTTTACTATTTTGAATATCCACCAATTGCTCTTGCAGCTTAGTTTTAGAGCTTTGGATGGTATTACTGACAGATTTGCCACTATTTTCGATAAGCTGTTGCAAAGCTTCTGAATCGTCACGCTCAAAAAGTTTTATTTTTTCCATGAAATCTGGATCTTCTAACTCATAATAAGGGGCGATAGAAAATGATAACTTTTGCGCGATAAAGATGGTGGGTACACTATTTCGATAGCTATTGTAATTACGCACGCTGGCATTATAACGCTCACGGCGCTGCAAAATCGTTTCTTCCAAATTTTCAAGTTGACCCATCAGCGTTTGATAGGTTTGATTGGCTTTTAGGTCTGGAAACGCTTGGCTTAAGGCTTTCATAGAATCCATGGCTTGATTGCCTTTACTCACAGCTAAATGTGCTAACTTCTCATGCTCACCATAACCTTGAGCGATATCAATTACTTGATTGGCCAAGTCCACACGCTTTTTTAAGGCAGCTTGTAAGTTAGAAAGTTGTTCACGAATGGATTGCATGTCCGTCTGCAATCTATTATAAGTTTTTGCCACCCAAATCAGTATTGCAACCACAATTGCAACGATAATAATTAACCACATATCAAAAACACCTTGTCCGATTTATAATAATATAAACTTTTAGTAATCAAAATTCTAAAAATAGAAGCTTTTTCGTGGGTAATATTATACCCAAGTTCTATCTTTGAATGGCGCTAATTGATGATATGCCTAGCTAAACTGCCACAGTATTTCTTATTAACTATTAGTAATACAGAATGGTTTGCCTATTCCCTTAACCTTTCTTAAACTATTTGCCATTCCCTTTTACCCATGAAGTCTCTACTATAGCTATACTTGATTTAATTGTGATTGGATTGTTGTCATGCGCAAAATGAGCAAAAAGTCTGCTATCAAATGGGGCATTATTGCCTTAGTCGTCGTCGCTTTAGCGGCTCTAGCCTACAAAACTTTAAAACCAAAAAAAACCACACCTAACTATCTAACCGCAACTGCTGAAATTGACGATATAGAAAATAACGTCATGGCCTCTGGTAAAGTCAAAGCACTGAATACGGTCGATGTTGGTGCACAGGTATCTGGTGAAGTGACACGGCTATTCGTTGACGTCGGTGATCAAGTACAAAAAGGTGATTTGATTGCGCAGATTGATCAGGTCACCCAAAAGAACAATCTAAGCAATGAGCAAGCCAGCCTTGAACAAAGTGAGGCTGCCCTACAAAGCGCACGAGCAGAATCCTTAAGTCGGCAAGCAGGCTTAAAAAGTGCCTATGCTGACCTTAATAGCCGCCAGTCGGATTTAAAACAAGCGCAGTCTGACTTTACTCGCCTGCAATCACTGGTCGCTATCGACGCCATCTCGCAACAGGAATACGATACGCAAGCGACTCGGGTAGAAACCGCTAAAGCAGCGGTCACCAACGCACGTGCGGCTATCGATACCGCCAAGGCAGCCATTGCTACGACAGAAGCCAACATCAACAGCCAACAGGCCGCATTACGTAAATCTCAAACCAACGTCAGTACTGCGCAAGAAGATTTAAGCTACACCACCATTCGCGCGCCGATGTCAGGGACAGTGGTATCGGTTACCACTGAACAAGGTACAACGGTTAACGCCAATCAAACCGCACCAACTATTGTGACCTTGGCAGATTTATCTACTGTGCGAATAAATGCGCAAATCTCAGAAGCCGATGTCATTAACGTCAAAGCAGACTTGCCGGTTTATTTTAATATTATCGGTAATCCTGATAAAAAATATGATGCAACCCTTAAAGCCATTGAACCTGCGCCTGAGAAGATTAGCGACACCAGCTCGACCGATGCAGCCATCTATTATGTCGGTTATATCGAAGTACCCAATACCGAGCGCCGCTTTCGTATCGATATGACCGCGCAAGTTTATATCGTTATCAATCAAGCAAAAGACGCGCTGCTTATTCCCTCTGCTGCTCTACAGCCTGCCAAATCCAATAGAAATCGAGGTGCTAAAAAAGAGTCTAACGCTGATAATAATACTGCCGCTAATCCTGATAGCGATTCTAACGCCACCATGGCCACTGTCCGCGTCCTTAAAGCCGATGGCGAAGTCGTTGAGCAGACAGTCAAAGTCGGTATCAATAACCGCGTTAATGCTGAAATCTTAAGTGGTCTTAAAAAAGGCGACGAGGTCATATTAGGTGAAGAAGGACCTAATAAATCTGGCGGTAGAGGTGGTCGTCCGTTTTAATTTTTAGTATTTAATAGAAGATAAATTGAAACAAAATCGACGCGAGCAAAACATCAGCTTTAGCTTTGATAATGACTTGAGATTTGAGATAAGCAGGATAGCAAATGAGCAACCAAGACCCGACTTCTAATGCCACTGTAACGCCGTTGATGGAAGTTAAAGGACTGATTAGAGAGTTTCAAGCTGGCGAGCAGACCATTCGCGTATTGCACGATATCAACTTGACCATCAATCAAGGTGAAATGGTCGCCATTATTGGCCAATCAGGCTCAGGCAAATCAACCTTGATGAATATCTTGGGTTGTTTAGATCAAGCAACAGCAGGGGACTATCAAATCTATGGTCAATCGGTCAGCCGTCTAGATGCGGACGAGCTGGCTAAACTACGCCGTGAGCACTTTGGTTTCATTTTTCAGCGTTATCATCTGCTTGGTGATATTAGCGCTCGTGATAACGTCTCTGTACCTGCCGTTTATGCAGGGATGGATGGACAAGCGCGTAGTGATCGCGCCGAAAAGCTATTGTCAGATCTAGGGTTAGCGGACAAAGTAAATAATCGCCCAAGCCAACTATCGGGCGGCCAACAGCAACGCGTTTCTATTGCTAGGGCACTGATGAATGGTGGTGACATCATTTTAGCTGACGAACCAACAGGGGCACTGGATAGTAAATCTGGCGAAGATGTTGTTCAAATCTTAAAAGACTTAAACGCGCAAGGTCATACCATTATCATGGTTACTCATGACCCGAGCCTTGCCGCCCAAGCTGAGCGTGTGATTGAAATCAAAGATGGTTATATCATTGCTGATTATAAAAACGAAGAGTATCAACAAGTAGAACCACAACCGGCACCTATAATAGATAAACACCGTAAAAGTGCCTTTAGCAGCTTTATCGACCGTCTATTTGAAGCCTTTAAAATGTCATTACTCGCAATGCGCGCCCATAAAATGCGCACGCTCTTGACGATGTTAGGAATTATTATTGGTATTGCCTCGGTGGTGTCAGTTGTCGGTCTGGGTAAGGGCTCACAAGCGCAGATTTTGTCCAATATCAGCTCGCTTGGCACCAATACCATCACCGTCACCGACGGCTACCCATACGGCGATCCTAGACGACAATACAATGATGATAATTTAACCCCACAAGACGCGCAAGCAGTCGCCGATCAGCCTTATGTTGTCAGTGTCAGCCCGCAGCTTAATAGCAATATGAACGTCCGCTATCGTAATGTTCAAGAAGCGGCCAGTATTAGCGGCGTTGGTAAAGACTATCTTGATGTCAGCGGTGAAACATTGGCAATGGGTCAAGGCTTTGAAGAACAAAGCATTTTACGCCGTACCCAAGACATCATTATTGATGCCAATGCCAATAAGACTTTTTTCCCTGACAATGCCAATCCTATCGGTGAGGTATTGCTAATAGGTAGCGTTCCTGGGCGCGTTATTGGCGTATTAGAGCCAAACGATAGTGGCTTTCGTAGAGGTGCAGACTCGCCAACGTTATATATGCCCTACACCACCATGATGTCACGCCTGATAGGTAGCGCTTATATCGAAAGCTTTGTGGCACTGATTGATAACAATATCTCCTCCTCTGCTGCCGAATCAGCTATCTCTGAGCTTATGCAAAGCCGTCATGGTACCGATGACTTCCGTATACGTAACTCCGACTCTATTCGTCAAACCATTGAGTCGACCACAGCGGCTATGACCTTGCTGATTTCATCCATCGCCATTATCTCGTTAATTGTTGGCGGTATTGGGGTCATGAACATCATGCTGGTATCAGTAACCGAGCGCACCAATGAGATTGGCGTCCGTATGGCAGTCGGCGCGCGTCAAAGCGATATCATGCAGCAGTTCCTTATCGAAGCCGTTTTGGTCTGCATCTTAGGTGGACTCTTGGGTATTGGCATGGCGTTTGCCATCGGCGAGCTGATTAACCGGATCGGTGGTGACAGTTTTCAAGTCATCTATTCATCAACTTCTATTATTGCCGCCTTTATCTGCTCGACGCTCATTGGTGTTGTTTTCGGCTTTTTACCGGCACGTAATGCTGCCAAACTCGATCCAGTAGAAGCGCTATCTAGAGATTAAACGATTATTAATGACGATATTGAAAACTTCACTGCTAAAGGCTAAAATAACTAGCAATCTAAGTAGCTAAACCCCCAGATAAAGCTGCTATTTAAAAAGATTATGATTAATTACGTAGGATTTGCACTTTTTTTATAATTCGGGGTTGTAATTGTCTTAATTATATATATAATGTGCTCTCACGTTTAGAGATACAAATAATCTAAACGGGTAAACAAGTTTGTTGCCTCTTTTGATATTGAAGCTTTAATAGATAAAGAAATCAGGCTTGAAGAAAACCATTAGGACCGATAGCTCAGTTGGTAGAGCAGTTGACTTTTAATCAATTGGTCCCGCGTTCGAGTCGCGGTCGGTCCACCATATTTAGTAGTACACTTATTAAGTATTTTGCCTACTTGGCATTGGCTTGATAATTTTAGTTTTAAAGATTTTGTGTATGAATAATTTATTTAAACGCAGAGTCTTTAGAATTTTCCCTTTAAGGAAAATTCTCTTGCAGAGCTAAAAAAGCAGTGCTTTTTTTATACGCTCTTCAGGACCGATAGCTCAGTTGGTAGAGCAGTTGACTTTTAATCAATTGGTCCCGCGTTCGAGTCGCGGTCGGTCCACCATATTTAGTAGTACACTTATTAAGTATTTTGCCTACTTGGCATTGGCTTGATAATTTTAGTTTTAAAGATTTTGTGTATGAATAATTTATTTAAACGCAGAGTCTTTAGAATTTTCCCTTTAAGGAAAATTCTCTTGCAGAGCTAAAAAAGCAGTGCTTTTTTTATACGCTCTTCAGGACCGATAGCTCAGTTGGTAGAGCAGTTGACTTTTAATCAATTGGTCCCGCGTTCGAGTCGCGGTCGGTCCACCATATTCGAAAAGCCCAGTCATTTATTTGATTGGGCTTTTTTTCGCCTATTGTTCTAGGGTGTGTCCTCACTTTAAAAATGGTTATAAAAATGAGATAAATTGCAGTCAAACGAGGAAAATAGCGCAAATAATATCGGAATATTAATCAGCTTAGATTAACACATGAAGTGCAATACCAAATGTGAGGTGAAAAAAAGACCTAGATGCGCTAGCATCAAAGTTTTTATCCACCGACCAAAGTGAGATTGCAACCATGAACTATACACATCTAAGCCTAGGTGAACGATACCAGATTTATGCCCTTAAAGGGGCAAAACATAGTATTAAATTTATAGCGAGGGCGTTAAACAGAAGTCCCAGCACCATATCAAGAGAGCTTAGGCGTAATAAAGGCCTGCGCGGTTACCGAGCAAAGAATGCTAATAACAAGGCTTGTGACAGACGGTCAAACAATGCGCCCAGCATCATCGCTGACGTATGGGATTGGGTCACAGATAAGCTAAAAGACAGCTGGAGTCCTGAACAAATAGCCGGCGTTCATGGTGGTATTAGTCACATGAGCATCTATCGCTATATCTGGAGGGACAAGAGACAAGGCGGCA
>NZ_RRYW01000204.1 GCF_014861365.1 Psychrobacter sp. FME6 | reverse complement strand
GGCTCTGTTTTAATAGTGTGTTGATATAACTTATTGATAAATGATATAATGACTCTACAGGCTTTGATTTATAAGGGTTTAACCATGTCAACCGCCACAAAAAACATCGACATTCTCAAACAGTTATTCAACAACCTTTCTGAGAAAGAAAAACAGCTCTTTCTTGGTGATATTTCAGGTCAAAATTCTCTTGAAAAAGTTATTGCAGCTAAAGAGGTATCAAAATGCCCTCATTGCGACTCTACCCATTTCGTCAAAAATGGCACTAAATGCAACAACCAACGCTACTTGTGCCGTGACTGCAAAAAATCATTTGTTGAGCAAACAGGCACTATATTATACAACTCGCAAAAAGGCATTGAGGTTTGGGAAAAGTATATCCACTGTATGATTGAGAAGTACCCCTTACGCAAATGCGCCAAAATATGTGATATCAATTTGGCTACCGCCTTTGCATGGCGACACAAGATACTTGATGCGCTACAAAATATGATGACTGACGTTGAGCTTGATGGTGTCGTGCAAGCTGACGAAACATTTACCGCAATATCATATAAGGGTAATCACAAGTCTTTTAAATTGCCACGTATAGCCTATAAGCGAGGAACTAAGGCGAGTAAGCGTGGCTTATCAACAGAAAAGGTTTGCGTTCCTTGTGCCGTCAACTTAGATGGTCTATCCGTTGCTAAGATATCAAACCTAGGCAAACCATCATTAAAAGACTTGCAGAAAGTATTAGATGGCAATATCTCAAAAAACTCAGTATTTGTTACTGACTCGCTGCGTCCTTATCAAAAACTATCACTGGATATGGAGCTAAATCACATCCGTATTGCTACTAAGAAACGCAGTAATGGCTTATTCAATATCCAAATGGTCAATAACTACCACAGTAGGCTTAAAGACCTGATAACGCACCGCTTTAAGGGTGTGGCTACTAAGTATTTGAACAACTACCTTGTGTATCATAACTTTGTTAATTTTGCTAAAGGGTCATCAGAGAGTAAAGAGTCCGTACTGCTAGATTTTATTCGTAACACGCTATGCACAAGCAAGACTGCTGATTTGTCTAGTCGTCCTGCTGTACCTGTCTAACCATTAAGGCTGTTGGGCTGTACTCTATCTTTTTATTTAGATAAAGCTAGTTAAGCTACTTCGGCATGGCAGACCTCACCATCCTTTAGTCGTCTAGCATATACTTTTTCCATTAGGTTAAAAATATCGTCCATACTTAGTTCTTTAACTT
>NZ_RRYW01000203.1 GCF_014861365.1 Psychrobacter sp. FME6 | reverse complement strand
TTCTCGCTTGTGTCTTTATCTGGCTGCCGCTGATTTGAATTCTATACAGCCCCTAGCCATTGCGGAATATTTTTATCTTCTTTGAAGAATGTATATTTAACTATAGAGATAACTAAAAAAATTAAGATAGCTGGTAAAACAACTCCATCGCTAGTTATCTTTTTATCTGAAACTAACATCAATGCTACAAATAAAATAGCATAAGCAAATGCTACAGAAGATGCCAAACCTAGCGGTTTTAATATATCTTTTTTTGTTTCCATGCTAAAAACACCTAATTTTTAAAATTTATATGATGTAATTTTTACTGTGGAATGGTTGTGTCCCACTGACTAAGTGCGAACTTACGAAAACTATGCTAACATTCCACTACGTTACAGTATAGATAGTTTTCATAATTCGCAAAGGGGAAACCCCCTTGACCCCCAAACCTAAAATTTAGAGAAGAGTTATAATGCAAAAATTTATAGTTCTAGATAATAATATTGTTAATTTATCGGAAATCAAACGGATCACTATGGACAAGAAGCGATTTTTAATTACGTTTCAATTAGGGTTTGGGTTAAACAATATATTTAGGCAGTGTAACGATAGTCAACATCTAGAAAAAGTTTTTAAAGACATAACAGACAAGTTGGAAGCAGAGCGTATCTAGTCATGGCAATCTACCACCTATCGACTAAGCCAGTATCACGTAGTAGCGGAAGAACCGCCACTGCGTCTATTGCTTATCGTGCTGGTATCGCAATCAAAGATGAACGCACAGGCAAAGAACACGACTACACCAAAAGAAGCGGTGTGGCATACACCCAACTTCATACCCCAAACAATTTAGACATCAAACGTAACGACCTTTGGAACTTGGCAGAAACTACCGAAACAAGAAAGAACAGCAGAACCGCAAGAGAGATAGTCGTTAATCTACCCCATGAGTTATCAAGGCGTTTACGGATAATGCTCGTTAACGACTTCGCTAAGGACTTAGCCAATCAATACGGTGTTGCCGTTGATGTGGCAGTGCATACGCCTGATGCACAAGGCGACAACCGCAATCATCACGCCCATATCATGTTGACCACTCGCAAACTGGAACGCTTGGAGAGTGGCAGAGTCGCTTTAACAGACAAATCACAGCTAGAAATGAGTAATACCCAGCTTAAAGAGCGTGGTTTGCCAAGTGCTAGGGAAGAACTAAAGGCAATCCGTGAGCAGTGGGCTAATATCACCAATAAGCACCTCAAAGAAGCCAAGA
>NZ_RRYW01000202.1 GCF_014861365.1 Psychrobacter sp. FME6 | reverse complement strand
AACCAGGTGTTTTATTCCATTACTTAGCGTTGCACTTGGTGTGTTAATCTAGGTATCATTATACTAAACGTCACTATATTAAACAGAACTATGAAAGGGAAGCGTCTATGAGTACCGTCTGGGATAGCGTTCAGCTTGCACGGCATGCCAAACGTCCATTATTTATGGACTATGTGAATAAGCTGTTTACTGAATTTGATGAGTTGCATGGCGACCGTGCCTATGCTGATGATAAGGCCATCCTTGGCGGACTTGCGCGTCTAAATGGTATGCCAGTGATGGTGGTCGGTCAGCACCGTGGTCGTAGCACGCGTGAGCGTATCGCCCATAACTTTGGGATGGCAAACCCTGAAGGTTATCGCAAAATTATTCGTTTGGTCAAAATGGCTGAGCGCTTTAATATTCCGGTCATGACCTTTGTCGATACCCAAGGCGCCTACCCTGGTATCGGTGCCGAAGAGCGTGGTCAAGCGCAAGCCATCGCTGAAAGTATTGCAGTTTTTTCTAGCTTAAAAGTGCCTATTATCGTCACTATTATCGGTGAAGGCGGCTCAGGCGGCGCATTAGCGATTGGCGTTGGTGATAAAGTGAACATGCTGCAAAACAGTATTTATTCGGTCATCTCTCCTGAAGGCTGTGCGTCCATTCTATGGAAAACCGCTGAAAAAGCCCAAGATGCCAGTGAAGCATTGAAGTTGAACGCTATTAATTTATATCAAATGGGCTTAATTGATGCGGTCATTGATGAGGGTGAGGGCGCTCATGTTGAGCCACAGCCAGTGATGAATGCGCTAAAAGCACTATTGGTTGAGCAATTAGATGGGCTCAAAGATTTGGATGCGCATGAGCGTTGTGAGCAACGCTATGAAAGGTTGAAGTCCTTTGATTCTGAAGTCATGTTGCCTTGCTAGTGTACTGTTTTTCTGGCTTTATGCTTTACTAGCTTTTGTATTGTTAGAGGGCCGTATAGTTGACTCACTTTAAAACCGATAATAGTAGCACGTGGCTAACAGTGTATCGACCAGCGCATCGATGTTATTTAGAACGGCTAATAGGTAGCTTTTAATCCTATAAGTCTGTGCTTAATGTTAAAATAAAAACGTGTCATTTTATGGCGCGTTTTTTTGTGTCTATTAACTTATGAACCTTTAGGGGCTGAATTCTATACAGCCCCTAAGCTTCTAGACTGATTCATTTATAGTCAGTGAGAAGTAATATCGCTACATCACGTACTGCAGGTACCGTTTTTTCTAGCTTGCTGTGCCTACGCAGACA
>NZ_RRYW01000201.1 GCF_014861365.1 Psychrobacter sp. FME6 | reverse complement strand
TAACTGCTTATAATCCACTAACAGGAGAATAAGCAATGACTACTCAATCTGACATTAAAAAACTGGCCGAGCAAATGGCTGGTAGCATGAACAGCTTTGATGATATCAAAGACTTCCAAAAGCAGCTCATGCAATCCTTTATCGATACTGCCCTTGAAGCTGAGATGGAAGACCATCTCGGCTACCCCAAACATGAAAAGGCGGATAAGCCTAACAAGCGCAATGGGCACACTAAAAAGACAGTCCGCAGTGACACAGGCGATCTTGAGATCTCCACCCCAAGAGACCGTGACGGCGCTTTTGAACCTGCCTTAGTGCGTAAGCATCAAAGTCGTATCTCAGGCCTTGATGATAAAATCATCTCATTTTATGCCAAAGGTCAGACCACCACTGAGATCGTTGATACCATCAAAGACATCTACGACGTTGATATATCAAGTTCTCTTGTCTCAAGAGTCACTGACAACATCTTAGAGGACATCACTGCATGGCAGAACAGACCGCTGAGCAGTGTTTATCCTATCGTCTATTTGGACTGTATTGTCGTTAAAGTACGCCAAGATAAGCAGATTATCAACAAGGCTATTTATCTGGCGCTAGGCGTAGGACTTAACGGTAAAAAAGAGCTGCTTGGCATGTGGCTATCAGAGAATGAAGGCGCTAAGTTCTGGCTAGGGGTTCTCACTGAACTGCAAAACCGCGGGGTGCAAGATATCCTCATTGCCTGTGTCGATGGTCTAAAGGGCTTCCCTGATGCCATCAACACCGTTTATCCCAACGCTCAGGTTCAGCTGTGTATCGTACATATGGTGCGCTACTCAATGAAGTTTGTGCCGTGGACGGATAAAAAAGCAGTAGCGGCTGATTTAAAAGCCATCTATGGCGCTGATACGCTTGAGATAGCAGAGGCCAATCTTGAGCACTTTGATGGGGTGTGGGGTAAGGATTACCCGCATGTGGTCAAGTCTTGGCGCAGTAACTGGGAGGGCTTAATGGTGTTCTTTGGTTATCCTAAGGACATCAGAAAAGCCATTTATACCACCAATGCCATTGAGTCGCTAAACAGTGTGATTCGTACGGCGGTGAATAAGCGTAAGGTGTTCCCGTCTGATCAGGCGGCATTCAAAGTGGTGTACTTAGCAACCCAGCAGGCATCCAAAAAGTGGTCGATGCCGATCCGTAACTGGACGTCTGCTCTTAATCGCTTTATGATTATGTTTGATGACCGTATCAGCAGGCATTTAATCTAAAGGGCAGTTACACAGAATGTGGGATGGTCTC
>NZ_RRYW01000200.1 GCF_014861365.1 Psychrobacter sp. FME6 | reverse complement strand
AAAAAAAGCCACCCTCTCTCGAGAATGGCTTTTTAGCTAACTATTTAACGTCTAAGAGTAGAGGTTAAAATTAGTTGCTTACGTTAGCAACAACACCAGCACCTACCGTACGGCCGCCTTCACGAATAGCGAAGCGAAGACCTTTGTCCATAGCGATTGGGTGGATAAGCTCTACGCCCATCTCAACGTTATCACCAGGCATAACCATTTCAGTACCGTCTTGTAATTGGATTGCGCCAGTTACGTCAGTGGTACGGAAGTAGAACTGTGGACGATAGCCGTTTAGGAATGGTGTGTGACGACCACCCTCTTCTTTGCTTAGTACGTATACTTCTGCGTCGAATTTGGTATGCGGAGTGATTGAACCTGGCTTAGCAAGTACTTGGCCACGTTGTACGTCTTCACGCTTAGTACCACGTAGTAGTACGCCACAGTTTTCGCCTGCACGACCTTCGTCAAGCAGTTTACGGAACATCTCTACACCAGTACAGGTGGTTTTTTGAGTGTCTTTGATGCCGACGATTTCGATTTCGTCACCAACTTTAACGATACCAGACTCAACACGACCAGTTACAACGGTACCACGGCCTGAGATTGAGAATACGTCTTCGATTGGCATTAAGAATGCTTTGTCGATGTCACGCTCTGGCTCTGGGATGTAGGTGTCTAGGATGTCTAGTAGTTCTACGACGGCTGGTTGGCCGTATGGACCTTCGTCGCCTTTAAGGGCTTGGGTCGCTGAACCTTTTACGATTGGGGTGTCGTCGCCTGGGAAGTCATAGTCGTTCAATAATTCACGAACTTCCATTTCTACTAGCTCAAGCAGTTCTTCGTCATCAACAAGGTCGCATTTGTTCATGAAGACGATGATGTACGGTACGCCAACCTGACGTGATAGCAGGATGTGCTCACGAGTTTGTGGCATTGGGCCGTCAGTCGCTGATACGACTAGGATTGCGCCGTCCATTTGGGCAGCACCGGTGATCATGTTTTTAACATAATCGGCGTGACCTGGGCAATCAACGTGGGCGTAGTGACGAGTGTCTGTGTCATATTCTACGTGTGAGGTGTTGATGGTGATGCCACGGGCTTTTTCTTCAGGGGCGCTGTCAATGGCTGCGTAGTCTTTGGCTTCGCCACCTGATTTGATTGCTGCTACGGTTGCGATAGCGGCGGTTAGGGTTGTTTTACCGTGGTCAACGTGTCCGATGGTGCCGACGTTGACGTGTGGCTTGTTGCGTTCAAACTTGGCCTTTGCCATGGGTATTTCCTCTTTTTTTGG
>NZ_RRYW01000199.1 GCF_014861365.1 Psychrobacter sp. FME6 | reverse complement strand
CATTGAGCTATGCTGACAAAACCGTACAAGTAAACTTGGTAAACTAAGCGTATTAATCGGAGTTTATCATGACCAAGAAAGTAAGAACCTACAGTGACGAATTTAAAGCCGAAGCTGTCAAGAAGATAGCAGACAACAACGGCAATATTTCAGCGACTGCAAAGCAGCTTGGCATTGCCATGCAAACGCTCTCAAATTGGCATAACAAAGCCAATCAAGGCAAGCTTGTCGGCACAGAGCAATATGATCCTGATCTTATGAGTGCTCTTCAAGAAATAAAGCAGCTCAAACGACAGCTTAAAGTGGCTGAAGAGGAGCGAGAGATACTAAAAAAGGCGACGGCGTACTTTGCCAAGCACAGTTAGTGAAGTACGCCTTTATTAAAGCCAATCAGCAGATATTTAGCATCACCACTATGTGCCGTGTGTTAAGGGTTAAGCCATCAAGCTATTACGACTGGCTAAGTCGTGACATCAGCGACCAACAGATACATCGCAACCAGTCTGAATTACTGGTTAAAGCGGCTCACAATGAAACGAAAGAACGTTATGGCGTAGATCGACTGCATGCTCATCTAAGCGAGCAAGGGCATGACATTAGCCTATATATGGTAAGAAGCATCAAAGAGGAACACGGCATTAAATGTCGTCGTCATAAGCGCTTTAAAGTGACCACCGACTCTAATCACAACAAGCTGGTCTATCCAAACGTACTGGATCAGAAGTTTGATGCCAGTCGCCCTAACCAAGCATGGGTAAGCGATATTACTTATATCTGGACCCATGAGGGCTGGTTGTATTTAGCGGGAGTCAAAGACTTATACACCAAAGAGCTGGTCGGCTATGCTATCAATAAGCGAATGACCGCAGATCTAGTATGCAAAGCATTGAACATGGCCATCAAGAATAAACGACCAAGCAAAGGGCTAATCGTTCACTCTGACAGAGGCAGTCAGTACTGTAGCCACGCGTACCATAAGATCATTAAGCAGCATCAGTTTACAGGTTCAATGAGTAGCAAGGGCAATTGTTTCGACAACGCACCCATAGAAAGCTTCTGGGGCATATTAAAGAATGAGCTGATATACCACCAAGACTATAAAACCAGATTTACGGCGATGACTGACATTCGCCAATATATTGAGCTTTACTATAATCAGACGAGAATTCAAAAGGGTTTGGGCTATAAATCGCCAAGACAGATGTGGTTTGATTATTATCGTCAGGCTGCGTAACTAAAATCTCCCAAGTTTATGTGTACGGATTTGACGGCAGGGGTCACAT
>NZ_RRYW01000198.1 GCF_014861365.1 Psychrobacter sp. FME6 | reverse complement strand
TTTATCTTTGATGCGTAACTTGAGTGTTTTCATGGTTTTATTGTGGCTCAGTCACTTTAGTAGTCAAGCAGAATTTAGTATTATTTATGCCTTACATCCACGCCCTAGAAAGACGTGGTTTTACGGCACTTTTTGATAAATCTGGGTATCTGTTTGCGGTATCGCTAGCGCTCATGAGCTATATATTGAATGCGCTTAATAAGTGACAGTGACTTTATCACTATAAAGAAAAGTGCGTATCAAACGCAACTCAACGATATCACCCATGTCTTTGGTAAATTTACCAAACGGCGCCGCTTGTCTGACCGATTGTTTGGCGGCTTCATCTAGGATGGTTGAGTTTGAGCTTTCAAGCAGACGAATCGCTTTTATACTACCATCACTACTGATAATAACCATCAGACGTACTTCACCATTGATTTTTTGCGCCCGCGCTTGCGCGGGGAAATGCAGGTTGCCCACACGCTCGATATGCTCGCGAAAGGTATTGATATAGTCCGCAGCACCGCGCGTGGTCGAATTACTATCGACGGTCACGACTTTTGATTTGGTGGCATAGACTTGCTGACGCTGAGACAATTGCGCTTCAAGCGTGGCGATTTGTTTGCGCAGTCGCTCTTCTTGCGACATCGTATCATCTTGTGCTTGTTTGCTATCGTTATCCGACTCGACGCTCGCTTGGCGCCAGCTTAACGTAGTACGCAGATAGCTTTCTTGGTAGCGCTGCTGACGCACTTGACGCTGTAGATTAATCACATCTTGCGTTTCACTTATTTGTTCAGCTGGCAATGAGCTAATCTGATCATTCTCTTGCCTTAGCTGCTCTTCTATCGTACCGCCGCCCTGTTGTGAGGCATTAGCAATAAACTGTGCATCTTCATTCGGCTGCATATTGTCGGTTAGTGCCTTCGCTACGTCTTGTACCATCGAGGCAGGATCTTTTCCTATCGAAAAGCTGATACCGAAAATTATCAGCACGTGTACTGCTACAGCGATGACGACAGCCACAGGCAAGCTAAAATTACGCTTAGGTGCTTGCGCCGAAAAATGATAACTTTGCGAGTCTTTAATATAGGCCACAGTGGGTCTCAGCTAATAGATATGAGCTTATAAGTAAAAAGGCTGCAGCTAATAAGCGTTATGATAATATGCATGATGGCGCTATCATAGCATGACATATATTTATGTCGCTAGCATAACTGTATACGGTAAGATTCAACACGCCCTAGTTATAGAGGATGATTTTGCCCGCCTCGTTTTTGATAGGCTCTGTTTTAATAGTGTGTTGATATAACTTATTGATAAATGATATAATGACTC
>NZ_RRYW01000197.1 GCF_014861365.1 Psychrobacter sp. FME6 | reverse complement strand
CGAAGTGGATAGATTAAATTTTGAGTCGTTACTTCGCCCTTAGTCAGGGGGACGCCACCATCAAACAATAAAATAGAATAACTTAGAATTCAGATCGTTTTATGTTAAAGCATATCATAAGTTATTGAATGTTTGGATACGAGTTGCTATGGTTAGTAAAATATTGTTTACGAAGGAAAATGTGATGTCAGCTAATACTAATAAAGCGCCTACCTCTATTTTTGATGATCAAGGTGCCAATGATTTAAAAGAACGTCAACGGTTAGAAGAGTTACAACGCCAAGCTAAGGTTCAGAAGGTAAAGTTAGATAAACGCTTGAACAAACAAAAAATATTAATGGGTGCTTTCTTAGGTCAGATCTTAGCGGCTAAAGGCGATGATGAAAAAATGATTCAGGATTATTTTGCGATGAATTTTCCGGACTTTTTGACAAGGACATCTGATAAGCATTTATTTAAAAGTATGATTGAGAGTTTGGGCGGGGATATGAGTTTGGAGGAGGAGGTAGATCCGTTTGTGGCTAAAGCAAAGGAAAACAATCAAGAGGCTACTGATCAAAGTATCAGTGTTGAAAATAGTAAGGCTATAAACAATCAACAGCCGTCATTTAATACCGCTACTAATCATGGGGAACAGGATTCTCTATTAGACGATAATAGCTATTCTGCTTATGAGAATAATCAGGATTTGCGTGGGTGATAGGTGGTGCAGTTCAATACGAGCTCATCCCAGATTCTGTGTAAGTATTGATCGGGAGTAAATAGCGGTTACACAGAATCTGGGATAGGCTCTAGTGATTGCCTAGAGTTACTGACGCTTCCTATTCAAAAAATAATTTCCTAGTTATTGTTTAACTTATAACTATGGAGAACCAGTCATATATTTTCACTGGTTCGGTTCCCTAGTGAGGACTTGAACCTTTGGCTGTAGGCCAATGATAATAAGAGTTTGAACTATGGAAATAATTTCAGTGTACTTCATGGTGTACTTACCATACATATTCTATCTATGTTCGGTGCGCTATACAGGCATTAATCTGCTAGTATTGGACATGAACTTAATCACTATCAAACCCACAGCACAGGGTTATCGAGCTGTGTGATTAAAATCTCCCAAGTTAATTTCTATTAGATTAACTGCAGGGATCAGTATTTACATACAAAGCAATCCACTAATCATTAAAATAACTATAGCGAGTGAATATGACGGACGATACTAATTTACCTAGCCCAAGCTTGCAGACACTGCTTGAAAAAAGCCGTGTTGAAATGGTGCGAATGATACTAAAAAATGGCTCTGTTTTAATAGTGTGTTGATATAACTTATTGATAAATGATATAATGACTC
>NZ_RRYW01000196.1 GCF_014861365.1 Psychrobacter sp. FME6 | reverse complement strand
TTCTTTGGGTTATTATAACCTCTTAGAAGCTGTCCAATTTTATTATGCCACTACAAATCGGCCTATCGCATCGTATTGGTAGTGATGATTACGGGTGTGCTGCTGTACAATATTGTCTTTGCCTGTGAGTGAAGTCTTACTATTTATATCAGTAAGTTGTCCAATCAGGTCGTACTGATACTGACGTCCAACTACAATGTGGTCATTGTAGCTACTATTCTGGTTGATGAGTCGTCCCATAGGATCATGGGTGTAGATACTATCGAGCACACCTTGTTGACGACTGACCTCTTGACGCAGTTTGTTACGCTCACTGTGACGAAGCTCAATATTTTGATCGCTACTTGGGTCAAACAGGCTTTGGTTGTATAGGTGTCCAGAACCATAGTACAGCTGATTAAGCACTTTGCCATCGGGTAAGGTGGTAGCGGTGCGGTTGCCTATCTCGTCATATTGATGCTGTAGCGCTAGGCTATATTCATGATTTAGTCCTGCGATATTAAGCGTGCTGGTTTGCTGCTCTTTGATAAGTTGACCATTGGCGTCATAGGCTAGGTCTATTTGACTGTATAATTTATAAACATTTACATAATTTTGCTTATTATGAAAAATACTTTCTATTAGTCACAGAATAGTGACTGAATATAAGGTTATTCTTTAATACTCCCAATCCTTATGTCACATCTCATAGAATTTATTGTCCATTTAATAATTGATAACTATTACAACCTCTTTGATTTCCATTATTACAAGACTTGCTAAACCATTGTTTAGCAGTTTCTATATTTCGAGGTACACCTTCACCATCTTCATAAATTACTCCAAGGTTAAATTGAGAACCAGCGTGATTCTGGTAAGCTGCCTTTTCAAACCATTCTCTTGCTTGTACATAATCTCGATTAACACTCTCACCACTATAGTACATTACTCCAAGATTGTGTTGAGCCTTAGCATAATTCTGGTTAGCTGCTCTTTCGAATAATTTTCTTGCCTGATTATAATCTTGCTCAACACTTTTACCCCTGTGGTACATCAAACCAAGTTTATATTTAGCTTCAGCACTGCCTTGTTGAGCTGCCTTATGATATAACTCAAATGCTTTATCGTAGTCTTGACCTGTACTAATGCCATCGCCAAAATAGTACATATCACCTAAGAAAACTTGTTTATTAGGATCATCTGAAACAACATAATTCTGCATACTAAAAGTCGGGGCATACTGCACTTCTTCTGCGTCACTTTGTCTCGCTTCTGAAAATTTTATTAACAATAATACTAATACTAGGGGCTGTATAGAATTGGGAAATAGTTGAAAAAAATAAGCAACGCCTTACACTCTTGTTTACCACAACAAAGAGAA
>NZ_RRYW01000001.1 GCF_014861365.1 Psychrobacter sp. FME6 | reverse complement strand
CTTTTACATCAATTATGGCTACGTCTGATGCCAGCATACTTTTTAGAACACCACCCAATCTTTTACTAATTAATACTTAATACTTATACCGCAGAAGCACCGGTCAATTTTACCTCAGCACGTTCCTCACGAGCGATACCGGCATAGTAATTGCGCAAAATTTTCAATACTTCTGGACGACTAAAGTTATCTGGCACCTCTTCATCTTCTGATAGTGCCTTACGCAATTTGGTTCCTGACACTTTGACATGCTCAGAAGCTTCATGCGGGCAGGTTTTATCAGAGGCCATCGCATTACAAGCATTACACCAAAACGTCCAGCCAATTTTTAACGGTTGAGTAATCAAGTCGTCTTTGCCGACATAATCAAAAATAGCCTGCGCATCAAAGGCACCATAATAATCACCGACACCCGCATGATCGCGACCGACAATCAGATGACTACAGCCATAGTTTTGACGGAACACGGCATGCAGTAATGCTTCACGTGGACCGGCATAACGCATATCGAGCGGATAACCCGCTTGAATAACGGTGTCAGCTCTAAAATAATTATCAATTAAGGTTTTAATGGCTTCTTGGCGGACTTCCGCTGGAATGTCGCCCGGCTTTAATGCGCCTAGCAATGAATGAATCAATACGCCGTCACAAATCTCGATAGCAATCTTGGCAAGGTACTCATGCGAGCGGTGCATTGGGTTACGGGTTTGGAAGGCGGCAACCGTTTTCCAGCCTTTATTATCCAAGATCTCACGGGTCTCCGCAGGCGTTTTATAGATTTCAGGATACAAGGTTGGGAACTCGCCTTCGCTTAACACTTCGACACTGCCAGCGATATTGACCTCGCCTTGCTCTAAAACTTGCTGCACCCCTGGATGCTCTTGGTCTGTGGTAGTGAAGACTTTTTGGCATTCATAAGCTTTATCAATGGCGTACGTTTCTTCTACCGTTAAAATACCCATGATCTCGCCATCTTGCGCCACCAACGCCACTTTATCACCTTGACTTAAGCTGTCGGCAGTCACTTTAGGCGCTGATAAAGTAATGGGAATCGGCCAAAACAAGCCAGCATTGTCACCACTTTGCAAACGCATGTTATCAACCACACCTTGCCAATCTGCTTGATTCATAAAGCCTTTCAATGGCGTAAATCCGCCAATACCAAACATAATCAAATCACCGCGTTCACGTGAGCTTAAGGTGATGGTTGGCAAGGTGCTGGCAAGCTTTAATGCTTGGTTGCGCGCACTATCATTTAATAAAAGCGGCTTAAGCTCGCTGCTACCATGTGGCGGAACGAGCTTTGATGGTTTTTGATTAGCGGTTATAGATGTCATAGTGTTTTTAAAACCTCAAGGAATGGTCAAGAAAATAAATAAGCGATAATTTAAAGTTAAACGGTTAGTTGCTAATGAATAACAAATTATGGGCGACCCATGAAAATTGGAAGTTGAATTTGATAAACATAGGCTACCTAACTTTGGTTATGAAAATTTATGCTGTGTTTGGATATGGATATGTCTTAAAGGAATTTATGTTTAAGGAATCAAACTTATATGATGTAAAGCTGAATTGTTTACCTTGCGATTGGCAATAAAACTGATTAGTCGCTGCTTTTACGTTTAAAAATAACATTGAGATTACGTCATGTATCAATATAATTACGCTGACCAAACCTTAGTAGAGGAACGTGTTGCACAATTTCGTGACCAAACCGAACGGTTTTTGGCGGGCGAGCTGCCAGAAGAGCAATTTTTGCCGCTGCGTTTGCAAAATGGGCTTTATATCCAGCGTTATGCACCGATGCTGCGTATTGCGGTGCCATATGGACTGCTAGCAACCTATCAATTGCGTAAGCTGGCTGAGATTACCCGTAAATACGATAAGGGTTACGGACACTTTACCACTCGTACCAATATGCAGCTGAACTGGCCAAAACTCGAAGAAGTGCCAGATATATTGGCAGAGCTGGCGTCGGTACAGATGCACTCCATCCAAACTTCGGGTAACTGTATTCGTAATACCACCACCGACCCTTATGCTGGTATTCATAAAGAAGAGATTGCCGATCCGCGCCCTTACTGCGAGATTATTCGCCAGTGGTCAACCTTTCATCCTGAGTTTGCTTTTTTGCCGCGTAAATTTAAGATTGCCGTCATTGGCACGGCCAATGATCGGGCAGCGACGCAAGTTCATGATATTGGTTTGCATATTAAGCAAAATGACGAGGGCGAATTAGGTTTTGAAGTCATCGTTGGTGGCGGTCTTGGACGTACGCCTGTGATCGGCAAAACTATTAATAAGTTTTTACCGCGCCAGCATCTACTTAGCTATTTGGACGCTATTTTGCGCGTCTATAACCTCCATGGTCGCCGTGATAATAAATTCAAAGCTCGTATCAAAATATTGGTCGAGAGCATGGGTGGTCCTGCTTTTGCTAAATTGGTCGATGCTGAATGGGAAGCACATACCAAAGATGGGGCACTAACACTGACCGATGCCAACTTTGACAAAGCCAGTAGCTTTTTCACTGAACCCGATTACCTTAGCTTTGACGCGCTACAAGCACAGTCTGAGCTACAACAAACGCTTGATAGCGATAAAAACTTTGCTGATTGGTATCAACAAAACACCGTCGCCCACAAAATCGCAGGTTATCGGGCGATAGTGATTTCTTTAAAGGCGGGCTTAGTTAACGGCAGCTATGTGCCATCAGGTGATATTAGCGAGTCGCAAATGGATGCCCTCGCCGACCTTGCTGATAAATATAGCTTTGGCGAGCTTCGCGGTACTTATCAGCAAAATTTGGTTTTCGCTGATGTGCAAACCAATCAGTTGTATGAGCTATGGCAACAGTTGGCTAAGCTGCATTTAGCTCGTCCAAATATCAATACCCTAACCGATATGATCGTCTGCCCGGGCTGGGACTTTTGCTCACTGGCCAACGCCACTACCCATAATATCGCTGAACAAATCGAAAAACAGTTTGATGACCTCGATTACCTTTATGACTTGGGTGACATTCGTCTCAATATGTCAGGCTGCATGAATGCCTGTGCGCATCATCATACTGGTGATATTGGTATCCTTGGTGTCGATAAAAAAGGCGAATACTGGTACCAAATCAGCCTTGGCGGTAATTCTAGTAATAACGCCAAGCTCGGTAAGATACTCGGTAGAGCCGTACCTTCTGATGATGTGGCAACGACGATACAAAAGATAATCGACGTCTATCTGGAGCAACGCGTCAGCAATGAGCATGAGGTAGAAGGCTTTGGTGAGTTGATCAATCGTGTCGGCATCGCACCCTTTAAGGAGAAGGTCTATGGCTAATCATCATGTGTTAAACGAGCAAGGCGCTGATATTGGCCAAAATGATACTTGGTTGGCACTTAGTACCAATGAGCTACCAGACGGCATTGCATTAACTCACATATCACTGCTTGAGTTATTGCAAAAACAAGAGAAGCTCGATGTGCTTTTGCCACTTAGCGATTTATTAGATGCTAAAGGCAACATCGCCGGCGGGTTATTACAACAAGTACGTGAATTATTAGCCCAACATACCAGCCGTTTTGGGGTTTGGGTGACATCAGATAGCGATACAGAAGTACTGACGCGTATACCAGAGTTTTTATTACAGCAAGACCTGATTGTCATTCATGTACCCGCTTTCACTGATGGTCGCGGCTTTAGCTTTGCCCAAACCCTACGTCAAATTGGCTACCAAGGTGAGATTCGTATGGCTGGCGAGTTTGGACGTGATCAAATCGCCTATCTGTTACGTGCAGGCGCTGATAGTTTTGTGATAAGTGAGCATGATCTGCAGTCTATCTCTAATATCAGTCAAGCATTTAATGCCCTTGCCAGCAGCTACGACGGTCGCGACGCTAGCGCCTTACCGATGTTTGCAGGTGCTTAATACGCTGCCGCCATAGCAATTCTTATTAACCATTTTTTAATTCAGCTGTTTTTAATTTAGTTACGCAATTATTAATTATCACTATTATCAATTATAACCAAGGAATATATTATGAGCCAATTACACCCAAATCTAGATATCGACCAAGCCAACCAAGACTTGCAAGGTAAGTCACCTGAGCAGATTGTAGAATGGGCGCTTAGCCAAGCTAAAAACCCCATCATTACCACCAACTTCCGCCCTTACGAATCTGCCATTTTGCACTTAGTTGCGAAACAACGCCCTGATATCACCGTCTTGTGGGTGGATTCTGGCTATAACACTGATGCCACGTATCAATTTGCCAATAAAGTTATCCGCGATTTGAACTTAAATGTGATCACCTATATCCCTAAGCAAACCGCTGCCCATCGTGACGTAACGATGGAAGGTATCCCTGGTGTTGATGATGCACAACATGACGAATTTACTGATCAAGTGAAGCTTGAGCCATTCCGTCGTGCGTTGGATGAGCTAAAACCAGACGTTTGGTTTAACGCCATTCGTAAAGATCAAACCGAATTTCGCCAAGGTCTTGATGTACTTAGCCTATCAAAAGATGGCGTATTAAAAGTAGCACCGTTATTTGAAAAAACTGATGCTGATCTAGATGTTTATCTTGAAGAAAACAGCCTACCCAATGAGTTTGACTATTTTGATCCGACTAAGGTAGAAGAGCACCGCGAGTGTGGTTTGCATACGCAGTTGTAAGTAACTAGCTAGCAATAAAAGACTAAATGATTAGGACACGCCCTAGAGATGTTAAGAAAAAAAAGAAGCGATGATGCTAAATCATCGCTTCTTTTTGTGTTTAGAATGATATTTGCCATGAGGTTTTATATAAATGCAGAGCTCTACAATCGCTTGAGTTAAATAAATAACGTTTCTTTAACGTTTTATTGTCAAGCTTTGCGGTATTCTATGGCTTGCCTTAGTAGTTGCGCGGTATTAAACCAACGCTTTCAAGCCACATCATGGATGAGGCTGCTCCTATTTTCCTTACCGGCACTCGCGCTCATTAATATGGATATTTGTTATGCCCTTTATAAAAAAAATCGATTCACTGTACGAGAAGCTTCACGATAAGCTGCCAGCTGTAGGTAAAGCCGCCTCTTTTTTAACCGGTACGAGTGTTCTCACGGCCAATAGTGCGATGGTGGGCCTGCCCATCTGGACTTTGGGGGCGGCAAAAGTGTTGACCGGAGCAAAAGTCACAGACGATGCGCTGATTGCGATTACCAAATACTGGATCAATAGTAATAACGCCGTCATTGACCATGCGCTACCGCATAAAGACTGGCGGATTAATCTGCCTGACGATCTGAGTGAAGACAAGCAGTATCTGCTGGTCAGCAACCATCAATCGTGGGTCGATACCAGTATCGTGCAATACATCAGTCAAGATACGCTGCCTTTAACGCGATTTTTTACTAAGTTTAATTTGATTTATATCCCAGTTATCGGTCAAGCTTTTTACTTCTTAGACTTTCCGATGATTAAGCGATTTTCTCCTAAAGCGATGGCCAAGAATCCAGAACTTAAAAAGCAAAATTTAATCGAAGCCAAACGTGCCTGTCGTCAATTAAAAAACAAACCTTTTGCCCTGCTTAATTACTTAGAAGGCACGCGCTTTACGGTAGAGAAACACGATAAGCAAGGCTCACCTTATCAGCACTTATTAAAGCCGCGGGCGGGTGGTTTATCATTAGCGATTAATGCCTTAGGCGATCAGATGGACTCCATTTTGGATATTACTATCGTCTATCCTGACGGCACTCCTGACTACGATGATTTATGGAAAGGTAATATTCGCCGTTTGGGCGTTGATGTCACGCGCTTAAAAATACCGGATAAGTTATTTGCGGCGATTATGGATGGCGGCTATGATCGTGATGAAGCTACCAAAGCGATGATGTTTGAGTGGTTAGAAGATATCTGGCAACAAAAAGATGCCCGCATTACTAAAATGCTGAGTGAGTTTGAGTAGGTTTTGGCATGCGGTTGAAGATGTTTGATTATTCAGCAACATAAGGATAGTCAAACTCACGATGAAAATATACATTTTCTTCTTCTTTATCGTCTATCCCTCCAATTCCAACTATTACAGATTGTGTTTTAAAAGGTCTAAAAGTTCTCTGTATTAAGTTTGGATTATCGGTGTCCAAACAGATCTTCTCTTCTTTTTCTATAATATAATACTTTTCATCTATAGGAGCTATAGTTAGCATTGTGCGACTTTGATCGTCAGGAATATCGTAATTATATATCTCTAAGTCGCTCATTCTTATATATTTTATTTGTATAGGCTGATCATGTAATACTGTTGTTGCAAATAAGGGTTCAAAACACAAATCACCATCACTGTTGGTTGATATTTCAATATCACCTTCTATTATAGAAGAAGGATGGGGCTTTTTAAAACAGCCAGAAATACCTACTATCAGCAACGAACAGATCGGTAATGCAAGACAAGATACAAATCGCTTCGACAGATTACTCATAAACATTTAGAATCCTTTTGATGATATCGGTAAAAGATTTAATCGGCCCATATATAGTCAGCTGAAAATAAAAATGTTATATAAGCTCAAATGCGCTACTGGGATGAATTTTACTTGCGTGCTGTGCCTACGCCGACAGAGGCTGCGCAACCTATATTTTAAAAAACAAGCATCCCAGTAGCGCTATAACACTTTTGAAGTGTATCGACTATACAAACAACAGCTAGGCAGAAAAACAGTATTCAGGTATGTCATTTACTATTGTCTTCCGAAGAGATAATACCTAATTCTATATTTATAGCATCAAACTCTGCTATGATTATCTCATTTCTATATAAAGCTTCTATCATATCGAAAGGAGGTTCTTCATAGTACCAACCGTCTTCTTTTATAGTGACAAACCTTTGAAAAATAACTTCCCCAAAAGTATTGTCTATATCACCTTCTCCTAAAAAATCATAGATTTTATCTTCGTTTTTAGGGCTTAGGATTATGTTATGGGTGGCTTGTTTGTTAGGAAATAAAACCCTAGAGCTTTCGCCATTACAATCTGCACCAGCTCCATATACTTCTAAGTATAAATCGAAGCCTCCTAACTGCCTTTCAACAATCAATTCCCAGTTGGCTTGTAGCCAGTCATCTTTAAAGAATTCAGCATTACCTGAACTCTCTAATTTTTTAACTGCTGACCAATATAAACATAACAGGTTAGCATAGTCTTTTAAAACGTTATTCATATACAATTAGCCCGATTTATTTCTACTTTACAGTTATTTTTATTAATTATTGAACCAGTTGATATTAGAACGATAGAAAAGCTCACTTCTTCTTTAAACATAAATCAGTCCTTCACCAGGAGTTGGTTTATAAGTCTTTTTATCTATAACTTTTAAAACACCTCTATCGGAGGTTGATATTTTATGCGTCAGCTATCTTTTACAGCAAAATCCTACGTGACTGCCATCATTCCATTTACCCTTGCTATCGTAATAAGAACTATCACATTAAAAAAACAATTATCTACTTTTAAAACACCTATTCCACATCTCACCAAAAACCATCGTCATCATGTCAAAAACGAATATGCTAATGCCAATTCTTTACGTGAGCTGCCGTACCTAATAAACCATAATAGTGGCATACACTAAATTGAATAACTGGTGATGCTATGAACACTTTTCCATTGTTTTTTAAATTAGAAGGCCGCAAAGTACTTATTGTCGGCGGCGGCGATGTGGCGCTACGTAAAGCTGACTTGCTCAGCCGTGCTGGCGCGTGCATCACAATCCTTGCCCCTGATATCTGCGCTGAGCTACAGGCACTACTCACAAATAATAAAACAGATGCTAAGCACCAATTGATTTATGAGAATTATAATAAAACTTATATGACAGGCGCACGCGTCATCATCGCTGGCACCGATGATGAAGCACTCAATCATCAAATTCACGCCGATGCTACCGAGTTAAATATCCCCGTAAACGTCGTCGATACACCGTACTTGTGTGACTTTATTTTCCCCGCTATCATTGATCGTAATCCGATTGTGATTGGTATCTCATCGAATGGTAAAGCACCAGTGTTGGCACGTCTACTGCGTGCGCGTCTCGAGACCTTGATTCCGCAAGGCTATGGCAAATTGGCGAAGCTGGCTGGTGAATTTCGTGGCGAAGTAAAAGCCAAAATACCAACATTGACTGGACGTCGACAGTTTTGGGAGCGTGCCTTTGAAGGTTCAGTCAGTCAGCTGATGTTTGCAGGTAACGAAAAGGAAGCTGCCGCGCAATTGCGAGCTGATTTAGACAGTACTGCTGCTGCAATCACTGCAAAAAACACCGCAGATGATAATGTACTGAGCACTGTTTCAAAGTCTGCTTCAACATCTGCGCCAGTGATAGCCGATGAGCTAACAGAAACACCAAGTACGATAGGTGAAGTCTATATCGTCGGTGCCGGTCCTGGTGACCCAGAATTATTAACCTTTAAAGCGCTACGTCTGATGCAACAAGCCGATATCGTCTATTATGATGCATTGGTGTCGCCACAAGTATTGGATTTATGCCGCCGCGATGCTGATAAAGTATTCGTTGGTAAAAAACGCAGCAACCACGCCGTGGCGCAATTGGGCATCAATGAGCTACTAGTCAATAGCGCTAAAGAAGGACGGCGTGTGGTACGTCTAAAAGGCGGCGACCCCTTTATCTTTGGGCGTGGCGGTGAAGAAATAGAAAGCCTGCGCGCGCACGGCGTACCTTACCAAGTCGTACCCGGCATTACCGCAGCCAACGCCGCTGCCAGCTATGCCGGTATTCCGCTGACCCATCGCGACCATTCGCAGTCGGTACGCTTTGTCACTGGATTTTTAAAAGCTGGTGCACCTAATAATAACTTTAAAAACTTCTTGGATACCGATGAGACCGTAGTCTTCTATATGGGTTTGCATTCACTGCCTCGTTTAACTGAAGGTTTGATTGACGCAGGACGCAGTAGCGATACCCCAATTGCTATCGTCTCTAATGCCAGTATGCCCAATCAGCAAGTATTAACCGGCACGCTTGCCGATATCGTTGAGTTGCAAGAACAAAACCAGCTCCCCACGCCAGCTTTGCTCATTATGGGGGACGTGGTAGCGCTACATGATGATTTGGCTTGGTATAATTTACAAAATCAGCAGCACAGTCAAAGTACTAGCGATACGAATAGTAACTGGTTACGCGGCGGTACAGCGGCTACACCAAACATAGATAATACTAGCCAGCAAGCCCATGCATTATCAATGGTGGCAAGTCTTGCTGAGCAACAAGACAGTGAAAGCTTAGAGCAGTTGGTGATTGGTTAAATCTATTTTTAAACTTCCAAACAGTATTAAAAAGCCCTAGCAATCTACTGCTGGGGCTTTTTTAGCTCTTAGTTTTTAGTCCTTTTTTTCTCAAGTACCTTTATAAGCTTGCTATGAATTGACGATGCATCTGCAGGCGGATTGCTAATAGGCGTATTTTTGATAAGCAATGTGTATTCGTAATCAGGCTCATAATCAAAACCTTCTATAGCACTATATCTATACTCCCAGTCCGACTGACTATTAGCTTGTTTAGCAGGCTTAATCAGTAAGCATAGTTGTGGCGCAACACCGACACAGTCTACCTGATGGTCAGCGACCATGATTTTACGTAAAACATAAGGCATAGCACGGACAATAATTTGGCGCTTATTATCTGATTGTGATGTCGATTGCTCTCCCATCACTTCGATGTAATCACCGACAGCCAATTCTTGCATTTGATAAGCATTCTGCTGACCGAAATTAGACCTGCTAATGGACGCTGTATAAGGTTGTCCATTCTTAGTCATAAGAATCACTTTTTGCTGCGCTCTATCTTGCGAAATAACACCAGTCACTTGGCCAATGATTGCTTCGGAACGACTCGGCTTAATCGAATGGATAAACGAGTTGCTGTCTTTGACTTGACTCACACTGGTTTTATTATCCATATTGGTCTGCTCATGACTACTGCAAGCAGCCAGAGATGAGCTGGCTAGCAAAGCCAATGTGCATAATCTGATAAACGACATAGGATATCCTTATTAATGATAATTTAGATATTACTAACGATTAAGATTTTTCGGTATGACTCATTTGTTATTTAGGGCGTGTCCTCATTTTAAAATAGTGCAGATAATATCGGGATATTAGCCAACTATTTGACGATGTTTGGCAAAATTTAGCCATTTTTAGCCCATTTAGGTATGATCGTTTAGATTGAGGACACACCCTAGTACTATATGAAAGCGATACCGTTTTAAAGTGAATTTACTATAAGTTCATAACCACAGCAAACCGCAGCAATTCTTGCTAGAATAATCGCTGTCTTTTATCCATCATTAAGTCTAATTATGCCTGCATCTGCTATTAAACCGCTTACTATTCTTCACACCTCTGACTGGCATTTAGGGCGCAGGTTATATGGG
Source organism: Psychrobacter sp. FME6 (assembly GCF_014861365.1). Lineage (GTDB taxonomy): Bacteria > Pseudomonadota > Gammaproteobacteria > Pseudomonadales > Moraxellaceae > Psychrobacter. The sequence continues at coordinate 92,082 of NZ_RRYW01000001.1, read as the reverse complement.
CGCATGCGTTATGAAGAATTTGAAGCATTTTTAAGCTGGTTGCAAGAGACTATTAGCACGCAAAAAGTGGATGTACTTATAGTCGCAGGTGATATATTTGACACCATGACTCCTAGTAATAGAGCCCAAGCGCTTTATTATGAGTTTTTAGGCAAGGTGTCAAAATCCTGCTGTCAGCATATCGTCATCGTCGCAGGCAACCACGACTCCCCTACTTTTTTAGATGCGCCAAGCAATGTCTTAAAGTTTCTCAATGTTCATGTTATCGGTACCGCTTGTGAAGACTTAAATGATGAAGTGTTGGTTTTAGACGATGCCGACGGTACAGCGCATTGCATTATTGCCGCTGTCCCCTATCTGCGTGATCGCGACGTTCGAAATAGTCATGCTGGCGAGTCAGTAGATAGCAAAGATGCCAATGTCATCGCTGGTATCTGCACGCATTATGATGAAGTGGCGAGCATTGCCAAAACCAAGCAAGCTGAACTAGCTAAGGCGCACAAGCGGCACATTCCTATTATCGCCACAGGGCACCTGTTCGCGGCGGGTGGCACCACGACCGATGATGATGGCGTGCGCGATTTGTATGTGGGCTCACTTGGCAAGGTTTCTGCCGATATGTTCGATGATGGGTTTGACTATGTGGCGCTTGGACATTTGCATGTACCGCAGCGTGTCGGTGGTCGTGAGAGTATCCGCTATTCAGGATCACCTATTGCTATGGGTTTTGGTGAAGCAAAACAGCAGAAACAAGTTTTGTTAGTACAATTTGGTGTAGCAGAAAATGATGTTGAAGATGAAGTCTTAGCGTCAGAAGTTGCCATTGAGCATTCTTTAGCACCAATCAAAGAAACCACTAAAAAAATAGCAGCTCAAACATCTGAATTTATGGATGATTTATTTAGTTTTGAAGAGTTAGTAGAAAATAGTGAAAGTGACAAAAAGTTGATTGATGAAGAAGTTTCCAATCGAGCAGAGTTTATACTAAATACTGAAACCTCTAATCTATTGCATCACGATAAATCACGTCAGATGCAAATTGTCTCCCTACCTATTCCAAAATTCCAAAAATTGGCGCAAGTTTCAGGCGATTTAGCAACCATTAAACAAATGATTGATAGGACGATAGATGCCTTGACTGAGTCAGTATGGTTAGAAGTTGTTTATGACGGTGATGAAGTGGTTAGTGACTTACGTGAGCATATCCAAGCGATGGTAGAGGGCTTACCGTGTGAGGTGTTAAAAATAAAAAATACGCAAACTTATAATAAAGTCCTCAATCAACATCAAGCCTCTGAGACGCTACAAGACTTAAATGAGCAAGAAGTGTTTGAGCGCTGTTTGACCGCTCATAACGTCCCTGATGAACAAAAAACAACCTTACGTGATGCTTATGAACAAATCGTTTATAACCTGCATCATGAAGACACTCAGGCAGAATAATATAAAAACAGCTTAATAATTTTTAACTACTTCATGATTCCATCACGATTTTCGTTATTACTATGACTGATAAAAATAAGACCCCGCCATGCGCTTAATTGAACTTCGACTCAAAAACCTCAACTCCTTAAAAGGCGAATGGCACATTAATTTTAGTGACCCTGCCTTTCTTAACGAAGGTATCTTTGCCATCACTGGGCAAACGGGCGCTGGCAAGACTACCATTTTAGATGCGATTTGCTTAGCATTATACAGCCAAACACCGAGATTAGGCGATATTACAGGTTCGGCAAATGAGATGATGACCCAAGGTACGGGCGAATGCTCAGCAGAAGTCATTATCGAGATTGATTCCAAACGCTATCAGTGTTCATGGTACCAACATCGTGCCCACAAAAAAGCCAAGGGCAATTTATTACCAATCAAGCATGAGATCAGCGAAGTCGAATCTGGCAAGATTTTAGAAGAAAAAAAGTCTAAGACCTCAGCTTACATCCAAAACTTAATTGGTATGGATTTTAACCAATTCACGCGCTCTATTATGTTGGCACAAGGCAGTTTTGCCGCGTTTTTAAAGTCAGATATTGGCGATAGAGCAGCCATTTTAGAGAAGATAACCGGTACGGCTATTTATGCCAAAATCTCGCTCAATGTCCATGAAAAGAAACGCTTTGAGGACGAGGTGCTCGGTAAGTTGCAGGCAGGCGTGGATGGATTATCGTTATTAAGTGCTGAAGACGAAAATCTGCTTGTAGCTGAGCTAAAAGACCTTAATGAACAGCAGGATAAGCAACGCCAAACCTTTAAAACACTGGGCGAGCAGCTGCAGTGGCTAGATAGTGTGCAAGAGTTGCGGCAAAACCTGTCTACTTATAAAACTGATTTTTCAACAGCACAGCAAGCACAGCAAGTATTCATCCCAGAAGCACAGCGCTTAGCATTGGCCAATAAAGCGTTAGAGATTGACAGCCAATTTCGTGAGCTTAGCTATAGCCGTGACACGGTAAAAAAAATGGATGCTGAACAACAACATTTGCTTGATAAAATTCCGACACAGCAACAAACACTTGAGCAAGCGTCTAGTCAGTTAAAAACTGTCACAGAGCTTGAAAATCAAGCCACAAACAACTTACAAACTGCTTTACCCATCATTGCAAAAACGCGCGAGTTGGATAGTAATATAAAGCAGCAGTCACAGTCTTTAGTGGACGACAATCAACGCAAAAAAATACTAGCCGCTAATGTCCAAAAACTATGTCAAGAAATAACTAGTCACAAACAAACGGAATACCAAACCAGAACTCAGCTTAGCAGCATGGAAAAGTATTTTAATGATTATAAAGAGCTGGTGGACCTTGATACGGATATGGCTACCTTTGACAATAGCTGTAAACGCTTAAGAGCACTCCTAGAAGATAATGTCAGCTTAAGCGTTGATAAGCTGACTCACGATAATCGAGCCAAACAGCTGCAAACTGATTCTGATAAGTTAATTGCACAGCAAAACCTAGATCAATCACGAATTCAACAGCAACGTGAACAGCTTACTAGCCTACAACAGCAGCAAGCCACACTTATTAAAAATCAGCCCATTGCTAATATGCGCAGCGAGCAAGAGCAAGTCGATCAAATCAGCACTCAGATTGAACAAGCCAGTTTTAAGCTGCGACAGCTATCTGAGATTGCTAGCCAAATTAAACACATTAACCTAACATTACCAACACTGAATCAGGAAGTAATAACATTAGAAGGTTTGATTGCCAGTCACAAGAGTGATATTCAAGAAGCCAAGCTCAAAAAACAAGATAAGCAAGAGTATCTACATCTACTACAAAAGGTCGCTAAGCTTGAAGATTATATAATAGAGTTAGAGGATGGTGTGCCCTGCCCGCTTTGTGGCGCAAACGAACACCCTTATGGTAAAAACCATCCGTTATTGGACAATTGTATCGATAATAGAAAAGAGCTGTCACAAACACAACAGACCCAGCAGAAAATAACGGAACTAAAGACGCTCATTGAAAATATCGAGCAAGGTTTATCCAAACATCATATCGACCATGCCACCAAAAAAGAAGCCATCAATAATCAACAGCAGCAGTTAGCACCCTTACAGCAGCAATCTAAGACGTTATACAGCGATATTCGAGATTGTATATCCTCACTGTTTGACGTTGAAAACCATTATTCTGAATCGACTGTGGCGATTATCAATCCTCTTAATCAGATGAAAGATGACATCAAGGCAACTATCACTAATATAGCCCACTCCTTAACCTTATTGGATGACACTAAAAACAACTTAGCTGAGCATAGACAGTCTCTTAAAACGATAGTGGTCAAATATGAAAACCTAACTGAAAGTGCTTCAACGCTCAGCACTGCTATCGAGGCCGATGAAAAACAACAACAAGCGCTTATTAGCGACATAAGTAGCCTGACAACTGATATCAAGCTTAATGCTCAAAAAGTTGAGAGCATCGAATATGAGAAAGCTGTTAATTTTTCTGAACTAACACCCATGATGACCACTATTTCATCTTTGGTGGATAAGTATCCTGCGGATAAACACCAAAGCTATTTAATGACGGAGCTGACAGTAACAGACGTTCAATCCGCACTTGAGCAACTGGGTAATAGTATCAATGCGCAAGAAGTACTAGATAAAGTCGATTATGACCGCCATCTTGACAAATTGCGTGCACAACGTAATGCTTTGAAGCAGTTAAAACAATATTACAATGAGCAAAGTAGCAGCCAACAACAACTGACCAATACCCTTAGTAGCTTGGTTGCACACATTGAGAGCAAACAATCGCAGCTTACCAATGATGAAACAGCGCTCAATGAACTAGAGAACCTCATCGCTCATAAAACAAATGCTATCGAACAATCCATTAGAGATAGAAAAGAGATTTTTGCAGATAAAGATCCAAAAAATGAAGAAGACCAGTTACGTAGTGCTGTTGATGACGCTAAAGCCAAGCAAGTAGTAGCACAAAGACAGCTGGATACTGTGCAGCAGGTATTAGAGCAATTAAAGCTTAGAAAACAACAGCTGGACACAGAGTTACAGTCTGCGGCTACTACAATGAATGCTCAGCAAAGCACCTTTACTGACCTACTCTCAGAGTCACAGTTCGTAGATGAAGCAGAGTTTATCAATGCACGCCTAGCAAAAGAGCAACGTGACGATTTAAGTCAACGTAAACAGTCTATTGAGAGTGCTGTGCAACATACCAAGTCACAACTAGATAGCACCCAGCACGCGCTAGACAAAAAACTGGCGACACCTTTGACGGATCAAAGCCAAAAAGAGATTACGGTACAGCACCATCAGACCCAAAGCGATATTGATCAGCTAAATCAGCAAATCGGCGCGATTGACCAAAAGCTCAAGGACAATACCAGCCAAAAAGGTGAGCAAGCGGCACAGATCAGCGCCATCGACGAGCAAAAACAAAAGCTGCAAGTCTGGCAGCAACTGCATACATTGATTGGCTCAGCTGATGGTAAAAAGTACCGTACCTTCGCGCAAGGTTTAACCTTTCAGGTGATGATCAATCATGCCAATAGTCAATTACAAAAGATGAGTGACCGCTATTTACTTATTCATGATGACAGCAATCCGCTTGAGCTTAATGTCATTGATAACTACCAAGGCGGCGATATTCGCAGTACCAAAAACTTATCCGGTGGTGAAGGCTTTATTATCAGTCTTGCTTTAGCACTCGGTTTATCGCAGATGGCCAGTCATAATATTCGCGTCGATTCATTATTTTTGGATGAAGGCTTTGGTACGCTTGATGAAGAGTCACTAGATATTGCCCTTGATACATTAACCAGCTTGCAGCAAGAAGGTAAATTGATTGGAATTATCTCTCACGTTCAAGCATTAAAGGATCGTATTTTGACCCAGATTAAAGTTGAAAAACTCTCTGGTGGTTTTAGCCAAATTAGCGGTCAAGGCTGTCGCCGAGTCACTCATGAAAAGGCGTCGTGATTTGGCGTAATATTGAATAAAGCAGCTGATTAAAATTGAGATAAAAGGATATTGCTATGGGTATTGATACCAATCGTTTTAATATTAAACGAGGCTTTGGGAAAATAGCTATAAACCCTACTAGCTTAGCATTGTTAACGGTTTTATCTATTGTCGCAATATCTATCAGTGCTATCAGCCCAGCTTATGCAACGATTAATTGTGCCGGTTATTTACCGAGTAGTTATTTTGAGCGTATCGAAAACAATAAGCCTTTTGCTGGCAAGCTAATCGAACAAGACGATGGGTCGTCGCAGCTGCAAGACCTAAGCGGTAATATCGTCATGGATAATTTGTCTGATGCTTATATAGTGATGGATAAATACGTCATCGCTAAGCAAGACGGTAAATATGGTGTTATCAATGCGGCTGGCAAGATTATCGTACCTTTTGAATATAATGCTATTCAAACTGAACCTGATATAGCAACCAGCTTTATTGTCAGCGCCGAATCATCAAGCGGCAAAACCAAACAGGGTATTATTAATCGTCATGGCGACTGGATTTATAAACTGACGGACGCTCGTATCCAGCACGCACATTATGACTCTGATTACGACCAAGATTATTTTATTATTACTAATGAGAAACAGCTTACTGGACTGCTTGATGATCGAGGTTATTGGACTGTGATGCCGCAATACGAGGTAATCCAGCCGTTAAATGCCTGCACTGGCGAGCCTTTATACTTACAGGTAGACTTAAAAGATAAAACGGCGCTTATTAATCAAAACAGTGAAGTCATCATTCCTTTTGCCGCCAATCAACATATTGAAACTTTTAATAACAATATCAGTCCCCCACTTTTTTTACGCAGCACTTTAATGGCTGGCAGCACAGCGACTGGCATGAGTGAAGATATCCAAGAAGATATTATTAGCGCCCAGATTATCGATGCGGGTGGCAAGTTAATCCTCTCATCGGATGCACCGATTAGAAAGCTGCTATACCATCAGTTTTATACTTATAAACAAGCTGGCAAGTTTGGGATTGTTGATGATAACGGCGATGTGATACTAAAACCTCAATTTGATAGCTATCGCGACGATGCAGATAAGGTTTGGGTAGAAAAAGACGGCAAAATGCTGCGTTTAAAGTCCTTAATAAAGTTAGATTAGTAGCATAACAAAATAAAAAGCCATCTTCATATATGAAGATGGCTTTTTCTATTTCTATTTAGTGACTCTTATTTAGTGATTAAACTACTGAGCTCACTCATCATAACGGATAATGTTGATAAGCCGACTTGATTGTCATCACTGCTATTATAAAGACCATTGAGTTTCCCCATCTCGGCGCCGATAGCTTCAAGCTGGCTGGCATGCCGTGACTTCCAATCATCAAAGGCCTGTTTGGCATTAGGTTGACCTAATAAATTATCCATCAGCATACCTAAACTGCGAGACACTTCTTTGACCAGTGCACGGCGGGCACGGCGATCCCAGTAATCTTGCTGCGGTAAGTTGGCAGTATTATTCATCATCCAATCGAGTTGTAAAACATGATAGGCCTCAAAATATAAGGTTGCAATCTCATCAACTGGCCGCTCGTACTGCTCTGCCAATAATGCGGCATCGAGTGCATCAACATGGTATGGCAACATCGCAAACATGGCAGCATCAGTAGCAGAAAGGCCGTCTTCTTCCATCAGACTGGTGGTGTCTTTTTGCAAATATTCTGAGAATTGTTGCTCAATAAAGCCACCTGATTTAGTCAGATTTTCGACACTGTCTTCAAAGCGGTTAATCATATCGGCCACTTGTAGATCTTGACCAAAGGTATTGATAAACCAAATCACCCCGTTTTCGAGGGCATCACGCAGATTGAGCTCAAGCTCCAGCAATAACGTCGCATCTACTTGGTTATCAAGAGACTCTAAAAGCTCCCAAGCTTTTGAGACGTGGAACACATCGCGGGCAATCGCATAACTACGAGCAATAGTGGCAAGTGTTTGTCCGGTTTCCTCAAATAAGCGGAAGATGATTTCGATACCTAAGCGGTTGACCAGATTATTGGTCAAATAGGTACTGATAATTTCACGATGTAAGCGGTGCTCAGTCATCTCATCAAAGAATCGCGCGGCAAGCTCATCAGGGAAATATTGGCGTAACTCATTGATGAAGTACGGCGCATCGGGTAAGTCTGATGATAATAAGTGGTCATAAACCCACATTTTGCCATAGGCCATAATGATGGCCAGCTCAGGATTGGTTAAGCCTGTTCCCGCTTTTTGACGTTTGGTAATCTCATCATCTGATGGTAGATACTCAATAGCACGGTCAAGACGCCCTTCATTCTCTAACATTTGAATGATACGTTGATGATCGCTCAGGTTTGCTGCAGCGCGAATCTGACTAAGCTCAATGGCTTGAGGTTGTAGATAGTTTTGGCGCAGTACCAATTCTGCTATTGTATCCGTCATGCTTTCAAGCAATTCATTACGTTGCTCTAAGCTCATATCACCTTGTTCGACCACTTTACCCAGTAATATCTTGATATTTACTTCATGGTCTGAGCAGTTAACGCCACCTGAGTTATCGATAGCATCGGTATAAATGCGCCCACCTGTTTGTGCGTATTCGATACGACCTTGCTGAGTAAAGCCCAAATTACCACCTTCGCCGACGATCGCGGTACGTAGCTCGCCGCCATTGACACGTACCGCATCGTTGGCACGATCTCCAACATCTGCATGGGTCTCATTAGCACTTTTCACGTAAGTACCAATACCACCATTCCAAACGAGGTCAACTGGTGATTTCAATAATGCACTAATCAGCTCATTAGGTGCTAAGCTGTCATCAGCAATATCAAAAATTGCTTTCATCTCAGGGCTAATAGTGATTACTTTGTCCTGGCGCGAGAACACGCCGCCACCTTGGCTGATCAGTGATGGTTTATAATCCTCCCAAGTTGATCGCGGCAGCTTAAATAAACGCTCGCGTTCTGCGAAAGATACTGCGGTATCTGGGTTTGGATCAATAAAAATATGTAAATGGTTAAAGGCGGCGACCAGCTTGGTATGAGTAGATCTGAGCATACCATTACCAAAGACGTCACCACTCATGTCGCCAATCGCAACGACGGTAAAATCATCACGATTTTGAATGTCCATGCCGCGCATACGGAAGTGGCGCTTGACCGACTCCCAACCACCGCGTGCTGTGATACCCATCGCTTTATGGTCATAACCGACCGAGCCACCAGAAGCAAAGGCGTCATCAAGCCAGAAGTTATACTCGCTTGATAACGCATTGGCGATATCAGAGAAGGTTGCTGTGCCTTTATCCGCCGCGACAACTAGGTACGGATCATCTTCATCATGACGCACGGTATTAGCTGGCGGGACAATTTTTCCATCAATGATATTGTCTGTTACATCCAGCATGCCGCGTAGGAACGCCTGATAACAAGCAACGCCTTCCGCTTGGAAGGCTTCACGACCATCGGCCATCGTTTTTGTTTTAACGATAAAACCGCCTTTTGAGCCAACCGGTACAATCACCGCATTTTTGACCATTTGTGCTTTAACAAGACCAAGGACTTCTGTACGGAAATCTTCAATACGATCGGACCAACGCAAGCCACCACGAGCGACCTTACCGCCACGCATGTGTACCGCTTCAACACGCGGTGAATAAACAAATATCTCAAACATCAGCTTGGGTTTTGGTAAGTTAGGAATCTCTGCTGCCAAGAACTTAAAGGACAGCCGGTCTTTACGTTGACCCTCATTGTCTACCTGATAGAAGTTCGTTCGTACCATCGCATTAATCAAGTCTAGATACCAACGCAAGATACGATCTTCATCTAGGCTATCAATGGCGGTTAATACAGTCGTAATTTGTTCTTGAATCTGTGCTATCTTTTTAGTACGAGTCTCGTCGCTTGCAGCACCGTACTCAGGATTCATTTTTGCATCAAACAATTCAGCCAATAGTACACTTATCGCACTATTTTTAATCATTGTTTGTTTAATATAACGAATGGAAAATCCTACGCGCGCTTGGTGCATATAGCGCGACAGAGCACGTAGTACGACTACCTCGTAAGTATCGAGCTTAGTCGTCAGTACCAACTCGTTAAAGCTGTCATTATCAACGCGCCCGGCCCATATTTCCTGCAAGCTGTCTTCGAATTGACTGCGTACTACCTGCATATCAACAGTATCTACATGAGCTAAGATAAGCTCATACTCTTGCATCCAAACTGGTTGCTCTGCTACATCAAAGATATAATTTTTTGAGGTTATGACTGATACACCAAAGTTTTCAAGGACTGGCAATATATCGGACAACGTGGTTGGCTGCTGACTCCCGTATAGCTTTAAATGTAGCTGGTTTTGGTTATCTGACTCTGACTGGTATAAATGCCAGATCATCGTTTTTGTGTCGGTTAGACTCATCAGTCGCTCAATGTCTTCATGGGCAACTTTTTCATCAAAATGCGCCTGATGCGCAGCGGGGATATACTCTAAGAAACGTTCGCGCAGCAATGATTCTGTGTTCATTGGTTCTGTATCCATTTTATTTTTCAGATTATTTGTATTAGCACATTTTTGGTCCGTATGCGAAGTGTTTGACATAACACCAATCCTTTTGGTTATGAAGGGTCATGAATCTTATTTCATCACTTCCCTGTTAAGAGTGTAACGCACCTATTGCCATAGCTAAAGCTTACAAAATCATTTCATAGATTAGGGGCTGTATAGAATTCATCTATTAGGACTGCTGATCGCTAAAATAATTCCAGACTAGGCGTAAATCGAAGGTAATGTCGAGACCTTAGCTAGATTTACAACAACGTCTGGGGCGATTTTAGCATCAGTCCGAAGGAACAGGACTATTTTTTGCCACTTCATAGCCAAAACTATCGCGCTTAGAATAACTAAACTTACTATTTTTGGCGTCGAATTGCCTAAAAAATAGTCTCTGTCAGTTCCTTAGCTGAATTCTATACAGCCCCTAGCAATATGTCGATAACCTTTAATAATGAGATAATAAGCCTCTAATGTAGTCTAATACTTGCTGGCAGGTGGATACTCATGGCAATCGCTACGAGTTTTTTGTTAGAATATGCCAGTATATTTAAGAGTGTGTGACTCACTCATTATAAACTTTAATGCTAAGGGCAAGACGTATGATGAATATTTTGGTGATTGGCTCAGGTGGTCGCGAACACGCACTAGCATGGCAGTGTGCGAAAGACGATAACGTACAAAATATCTATGTTGCGCCTGGTAATGCGGGTACTGCCCTTGAACCTAAATGCCAAAACGTCACTTTAGAGAGCTCAGGCAGTAGCAGTACTGATGAACACAGTGCGGTCATCGATTTTTGTAAGAACAACGCCATTGATATGGTCATCGTTGGGCCAGAAGCGCCCTTAGTTACTGGTATTGTTGATGCTTGCCGTGATGCTGGTATTAAAGCGTGGGGGCCAACTGCTTATTGTGCACAGTTAGAAGGCTCAAAAACTTTTGCCAAAGAGTTTATGGAAAGCAACAATATTCCAACGGCCGCTTATCAGGGTTTTACCGATGCAGCCGCAGCAAAGGCTTATATTGATGAGCAAGGCGCACCTATTGTTATTAAAGCGGATGGCCTTGCAGCAGGTAAAGGCGTTATCGTTGCAGAAACGATTGAGCAAGCGCATGAAGCAATCGATGATATGCTTGCCGACAATAAATTTGGCGATGCTGGTAGCCGTGTGGTTATCGAGCAGTTCTTACAAGGTGAAGAAGCCAGCTTTATCTGTATGATAGATGGCGAAAACATCTTACCAATGGCAACCAGCCAAGATCATAAACGTGCGTTTGAAGGCGATACTGGACCAAATACTGGCGGTATGGGTGCGTATTCTCCTGCACCAGTCGTTACTCAAGAAGTGCATGAAAAAGTCATGGCGCAAGTGATTCAGCCCGTGGTTGATGCGATGAACGCTGCTGGTCACCCTTACACTGGGTTTTTATACGCTGGCCTCATGATTGATGATGCAGGCGACCCTTATGTGATTGAGTTTAACTGCCGTTTTGGTGATCCAGAAACCCAGCCTATTTTAATGCGTCTGCAGTCGTCGATGGTTGATTTGGTCACGCAAGGGTTAGAAGGGCGATTACCTGCCAAAGCCAACTGGGATGAGCGCCCTGCTCTTGGTATTGTCGTTGCTTCAAAAGGCTATCCTGAAACCTCGTCAAAAGGTGATGTTATTTCAGGCTTGCCAGAACTAGATGCTGATAATCAAGAAACCGTAAAGGTTTTCCATGCTGGCACGGCGTTCTCTAATGACCATGCGCTTTCTAACGAAGCATTAAGCAATGAGAAGGAAGTGGTAACCAATGGTGGACGTGTATTATGCGTGACAGCCTTAGCAGATAATATTTCAGATGCACAGCAAGCAGCATTAGCAGTTACCGGTGCGATTAGTTTTGATGGCGCGCACTACCGCCGCGATATTGGGCATCACGCTATTACCCGTGAAGACGCATCATAAATCATTAGAAATTAACTAAAATAAGTAGTCGCTCAATCTTACTGATTGGTTAAGTTATACTGAATTCTTATTATTTGACCTAGCATAATGCTAGGTCTTATTTTTGCTATCACTTTTGATGTCTATTTTTAATATAGCTGAATTACAGCAAACTTATTTTAGATTGTTAGCTCTGTTCAAACCAGCGTATATAAATCTATAGTCAGTTGCTTAATGTTAGAATGAGCATAAAAGTAGTTAACGAGATTGAACACCACCGTTTTAGAATCTAAAAGACTACAATAGTCACGATCATAAGTTAGCTTACAAACTAACTGTGGTCAGTATGCTTAGGCTCATCAACCAAATGCACTTTATATGATACAATTTTGTACCCGTGCATCACATCTCTCTTGTATTGTAGGTTTCGAACCCACAAATCAATACCAACCGGATGAATGATTATATTTATGGCAAATGATACGTCTAAACCTTCTAATAATAAGCAATCAATCGACAACTTAAAAACCTCAGGGTTTGAGCGTCGAATGTCGATTGCCAAAACGTCTTTAAATATTGGTCGCCGTTGGGCTGGTAATAGCGTGTCAGGCATGTTCTTAAATAAAGAAGCACGCACAGCACGTAACCAAGCGTTTATGGAAGCACAAGCAAATTATCTCGCAGAAGAGCTAGGTAAGCTAAAAGGTTCGGTTGTCAAAATTGGTCAAATGTTAGCGATTTATGGCGAACATATATTGCCACCAGAAATCACGCGTGCTTTGCAAACGCTGAACGATGATACGGCTACCTTATCATGGCCAACAATGGAACAAACCCTGCGCCAATTATTAGGTGAAAAGTTGAAAGAGTTAGACGTTGATACAATTCCTATCGGAACAGCGTCTCTTGCTCAAGTTCACCGCGCTACAGTAATTGCAACTGGCGAGCAAGTTGTGTTAAAAATTCAATATCCGGGTGTGGCTGATGCTATCAACTCTGACCTTGCGTTATTTAAGCAATTATTGAGAGTGAGCAATATTGTCCCGCAGACGCGTGCGCTCGACGCTTGGTTTGAGGAAATACGCGACCTACTCCATCATGAAGTCGATTACGAAGCAGAAGCCGCTACTACAGAACGTTTTTATGAGCGCTTAAGCAATGATCCACGTTATGTGGTGCCCAAAATCAACCGTACTTATTCAACAAAACGCCTACTCTGCATGTCTTATGAGCCAGGTATCAGTATCGTCTCTGACGCACTGCAATTATTGCCCCACGAGCGCCGTAATGCGATTGGCCAAGCGGCTATTGAAATCATGATGCAAGAAATTTTCGTGTGGGGTGAAATGCAAACGGACCCCAATTTTGGCAACTATTCGGTTCGTGTTAGTGACAACGAAGATAATACGGATAAATTAGTATTACTTGATTTTGGTGCTATCCGTCAGTTTGACGACAACCTATTGACCATTGCTCATGGATTATTAAAGGCTGGCTACCATCATGACCACCAAGCGATGATATTAGCTATGACTGGCTATGACTTCTTTGACGATATGAGTGATAAAGTACGTTCTGATATCGCTTCGTTATTCTTATTAGCGACTGAACCTTTTAGTGATCCAGCTACAAACCCCGATATCCCAGCTGAATGTTTGGATGAGCAGTATCGTTATATTTGGGCAAACAGTAAATTGCATGCTCGCCTTTCAACTGAGGCAACACAGGCTATGCAATCTTTTGAGTTTAATCTTCCGCCAAAAGAATTTATGTTTATTAGTCGAAAGTTTATCGGCGCATATACTTTTTTAACAGTTCTTGACACGCATACTGATTCTAATAAATTAGTTAAACTTTATTTATAGTATTAAAAGGTTGTGTAATTTTTGAACCGTCCTTTAGGGGCGGTTTTTTTAATTTTGATTTTATTCGCTTAGGCTATTTTATGTTTTATAGTTGATTGGCTATGTCCATGTTATATCAATATAAATAGTTATAAACTACTTAGGCTATTTCTTATGGTCATCTGTCATATTAATCTGCCAATTATCGAACCTTGTTTTATAACCCTCTGGCTTACGCATATTAAGCTCCCAGCAGATCTCTCCCCTTGCTAGATACTTCACTTCAAAGTGCGTACGCTGACTGTCAGTTGACACCTGACCACGAGTATTTGGTAAGCACCATAGCTTGGTGGCTTGATGCTCTGCATTGTCCATATAGGCTTCGATATTGGTTACTAAGGTTATCTCGCCGCCTACTTTTAAGCGCGATAATAGAAACTCAAAAAATGGCATATTTAACCACTGCTGATTGGGATTATGCTGCTCAGGATTAGGATACAAAATAAATAACTTAGCCAGGATGTTGGGTGCAATGGCATGTACAATCCATGCAATCGCATCAGCATGGATTGCATTTAGGTTCGGTAAATTTTGTAACACCGCCAGTTTGGCGAAAGCGTCAAATTTATTGCGCGTACGTTCAATTGCAATCAAATGCTTATCAGGATTTTTTGCGGCAAAACTAAGCGCGTGCTTACCCTTCCCTGCACCAATTTCTAATATCAAAGGACTATTATTCTTATTCTTGTTAATTATGTTTGGCATAATAAAATCACGCGGTGCCGAAAGCTTCTCTGGTTGAAACGCACGCTGTTGCTGATGCGTAAGCTCGATATTATCAGTCATCTACTATCCTTAAGGTATTTGTCTTTTGCCATTATTCGGCCACATGCTATTATATAGTCAATTTACTGCTTTCGTTAATGATATTAGGATGCTTCCCCCCTTACTATGACTGAATCTACCCCGAACACTTCACCTAAGACTTATCCTTGTCCACGCTGCGGTACTCAGACCGCATGGCAGGACAATAAATATAAGCCATTTTGTAGTCATCATTGCAAACTTATTGATTTAGGCGCGTGGGCAAATGAAGACTACACTTTACCTGCAGAAACCACGCCTTTTTCTGACGAACTATAACCTCTTTCTTTATTAACTTATCATCTTAAGGATGTTTTATATGTCTGCTACTTACCTGATGCCCACTTATAGCCGCCAACCCATCAGCTTTACACGCGGTTCAGGCAGTTGGCTGTATACCCAAGATGATACCCCTTACTTAGATGCGCTGACCGGTATTGCCGTATGCGGACTAGGTCATTGCCACCCTCAAGTCACTGACGCTATTCAACAGCAGGCGGCTACTTTGGTGCATACCAGCAATCTATTTGGTATCGACTGGCAAGAGCGCGCTGGTGAAGCGTTGTGTAACGCAGCACAAATGGACAGTGTATTCTTTGCCAATAGTGGCGCGGAAGCAAACGAGGCGGCATTAAAATTGGCGCGCTTATATGCCAATCAGCAAGGGTTTAAACGCCCAAAAGTCATCGTGATGGAACAATCTTTCCACGGACGTACGCTATTATCGCTATCTGCCACTGCCAATCCTAAAGCGCGCGAAGGCTTTTACACCTTGGATGATGACTTTATCCGTGTGCCCTTTGGTGATATTGCCGCGATTAAGCAAGCAGCTCAAGACCATGATGAGATTTGCGCCATTTTTGTAGAGCCCATTCAAGGTGAAGGCGGTCTCAATACAGCAGCTAATGGTTTTACTTATCTAGAAGAGTTACAAGCAGAGTGTGATGCCCATAACTGGCTATTTATGCTTGATGAAGTACAGACAGGCAACGGCCGTACTGGTAAGTATTTCGCTTATCAACATAGCAATGCTCGCCCTGATGTATTGACGACCGCAAAAGGCTTAGGTAATGGTTTCCCAGTAGGTGCTTGCATGGTGCGCGGTCGCGCTAATGGTTTGTTCGGTGCCGGTAGTCATGGCTCAACTTATGGTGGCACGCCATTAGCCAGCCGTGTGGTCCATAGCGTCTATGAAGTGCTCACAAATAGCGATGTGATGGATAATGCAGTCACTGAAGGACAGTTTATTCGCGACAGCATGGTCGATGTGCTGGGACAATATGGCGTCAGTAGCCGCGGTGCTGGAATGATGATTGGGATTGCTTTGCCTAAAGAGTTGGATTGTAGCCAATTGGTTGATCGCGCCCGTGATGAGCAAAAACTGATTATTAACGTCACTGGTGGTCACGTCATTCGTTTATTGCCGCCGCTCAATATGAGCCGTGATGAAAGCGCACAAGTGGTTGAACGTTTGGTTGACTTATTGAAACCATCATTTTAAGCCGCTGATTCAATCCAAGCTTGAAAATAAAAAAGCCTATAGACATATTATCTATAGGCTTTTTTTCTGCTACCTTAAAAGTAAGATTAGGTAAAGCTAAACTTAATTGGCATGAAAGTATTTTTTTAATACTTCTAAGCAGCGCGTAATTTTCGCAGGCTGCTGTTCACGATTTAAGGTGACAGCATATAGTACGAAACTTGGCATCTGGTAGCCGGTCAAGACTTCTACTAAATTGCCAGATTCCAATTCTTTTTTGACATCCATTTCCATCATTCTAAGGATACCGTGACCTTCTTTGGCGATAGTCATTGCCATGAAGACGTTATTGGTATGGATACGTGAGTTCATTTTAATACGTGTTTTTTTACCCGTCTCAGTCTGAGTAAGCTCAATTTGATTGGCATCCTTCATAATATCAATACAAATCAGTTGATGGTCTGCCAAATCTTTGGGAGTTTCAATTTTCTTATGCTGACGCAAGTATTGTGGTGAAGCGACCAACATTTGACGTACATCCGATAACGGATGTTTACTCAACGTTGAATCATTAATATTGGGACTCATACGTACCGCAATATCGATACGCTCATCAATCATATCAATATAATTATTGTCTGCGAAATAAGTAATACTTAGGTCGTCGTGCGCTGACATCCAAGTCGATAAAGCGGGCAAAATATGGTGCACGCCAAGCTCAGGTGTTGTCGCCACCCGTAAGCTACCAGCCAGCTCATCACGCAGTTGATTGACTTTGATTCGGCCTTGCTCAGCGGCGCTGACCACATCCTTTGCGGCTTCATAAAAACTTTCACCAGCTTCTGTTAAGCTCAACTTTCGAGTTGAGCGATGCAATAACACCACACCCAGCTCGTTTTCTAAAGAGCGAATTTGCTGACTGACTGCACTGGTGGTAATACCAAGCTCACGAGCTGAACCACTAAAAGAACCATGTCCGACCACACTGGCGAACACAGCCATACCGCGTAAATTATCCAACATACTTTCACCTAAGCTGCGTTTCATTTATTAATATAACTTAACCATTATAACGAATTTTGGACGTTCTCACAGTTAATAAAAACATCTCTTCCATCTGCGCCTATCACTTTAATTAGCAATAAAAACAAAAATATCAAGACGATAGACTAGCATCACCTTGATATTTTATATGAACATTGTTGCTAACAATTATACAGACTTTTAAGTTATATTAACAATGGTTTTTTTGATTGTTTAATATAACTGAACGTTACCCATTCTTCCTTCGCCGCGTTCAGTCAAATACTGCATCACGGGTGTATTGAGCAATTTTGACTCTGCCATAGTTTTGGCTTGTTCCAGTCGTTTCTTTTGACGGCGTTCAGGTGTTTTATCTTCAGCTTGCATGACGCTGCCATCGATTTGTAAGCTAATATCAGCCTGCGTGAATTGTTCTTGCAAAGTTGCAGCTAGCTGTTCGAAAGTTGCTTGCAAATGCTTGCTATCTACAGCAGTGACAAAGATAGCTTGACCATTACAGTTACCTGTCATCATACCTTGCCGTGCGAGTGCCAATTCATCTGAAGCCAAACTACCCGCCTCACGAGCCGTTTGTAACCAATAATCCCATTTCTCTGGTGTCCACTCACCTACCAATTCTTGCGGTGCACAGCGTAGCAAAGTACGTGGGTCATCAGGCTGCGATATTAACTGAGAATCATTTTCATCAGGCTCAACAACAGGTTCAGGCTCAACAACAGGTTCAGGCTCAACAACAGGTTCAGGCTCAACAACAGGTTCAGGCTCAACAACAGGTTCAGGCTCAACAACAGGTTCAGGCTCAACAACAGGTTCAGGAGTAACGCTATTGCTTAAAACCTCCGACTCATATTCTTGACTTACGCCCAGCTGCTCATCATTACCCTGTTGTTGATAATCAACATCGTAAGATTGTAATGGTGGCACTGAAGCTAAATGTGCATTCGAAAGCGATGTAACATTTGTAATGTTTTCAACCCTATCATTATCAACCCTATCATTATCAACCCTATCATTATCAACATTGTCATTATCTGAGGTAGCACTACCACCTTCTATAACAGGCGTTTCTGAAGCTGATGCAGATCCAATAGAATGACTACTTAACACTTCATCGACAGGCAATGGGCGGAACGCTAATAAGCGTAAAATACACATCTCTAGCGCTTGCATCGGTGTACTAGCAAGTTTAACGCCTTCGCGCGCTTGTACCACAATCTCATAGTAGAGCTGCAATATATCGGGGCTAATATGCTGGGCAAGCGTATTAATATCTTGTGCCTGCGCCTCATTTACATTAAGAGCGACTTCAGGTAGCAACTGAGTTAATGCTAACTGGTGTAGTAATTCAGCCAGTCCATCAAACATGCTGGTCGCGTCAACCATTTGGGCGCGCATCTGTTCAATATGAGCAGCGACGGCAGATTTATCATGATTGTAGATATCGGTAATTAGACTGACCAAATCAGCAGCATCAATGAGACCAAGCATAGCGTTGACAGTAACATCATCCAACGCACCTTGACCAAAGGCGATAGCCTGATCGGTCAATGATAAAGCATCGCGTACTGAGCCTTTTGCCGCACTGGCCAACTGCCAAAGTGCAGGCTGCGTATAATCTACTTGCTCTTGGGTAAGGATGTTTGCCAAATGCTCGCTGAGTAATGTTTGCGGCAGCGGACGTAGCACGAACTGCAAACAGCGCGAGATGATAGTAATGGGCAGTTTTTGTGGATCAGTAGTAGCGAGTAAAAACTTAACATGCTCAGGCGGCTCTTCTAGCGTCTTGAGTAGCGCATTAAAGCTGTGCGTTGATAGCATATGCACTTCATCAATCAGGTAGACTTTATAACGCCCTTGGCTTGGCGCGTAAGGCACGTTATCTAGTAGCTCGCGTGTGTCTTCAACCTTGGTACGAGAGGCTGCATCAATCTCAATCAAGTCGATAAAACGACCTTGATCGATGGCCACGCAGTTATCACACACACCGCAAGGCGTACTGGTTATTCCAGTATCGCAGTTCAAACATTTGGACAAAATACGCGCAATCGTGGTCTTACCCACACCGCGCGTACCCGTAAACAGATAAGCATGATGCAGACGATTATAGTCAATCGCATTAATCAACGCCTGTGAGACGTGCGTTTGCCCAATCAACTCGTGAAAGTTTCTGGGACGGTATTTGCGCGCTAAAACTTGATATTGCTGCGTCATAGTAAATGCCAATATGAAAAATACAAATATAGGTAAAGCATCAGATCAGCGATCTATATTAGATTTGGATTATGTAGCCGGTTCAATATAGTTTGAATATAAGAAAGGCGAGTGAGCGTCCTACAAATAGTAGACTAAGCGAGCCTTACCGTATGCGTTTTATATAGAGTTGATTATAACTGGGCTTTAAGTTGCGCCAGCTGTTCGTATAAACGCTGGGTGTTTACATCTATAAGCGAGCCATTCTGATAAAAAGCATCCAGATGCACCTCAGTATTTACGCTATCGTCGCAAGGTCTAAACTCCACACCGATCAAAAACAAGTCATCCATTACGGGATCCTGCATCTGGGCGTTAAGTTCTAACAATAAATCTTGATGAGAAGCACGTACCTTGTCTGTGCTAAGTGGGCTATTTTCATCCTGCGCATAAAACACCATGAGATAGTGGCGTCCAAACACATTATAAGAATGCTCATGACAAACATAACCATTCCAGCGAGAATCTTGGTCCATGGTTTTATAAGCTAGGATTTTTTCAACCAAACAAGCGTAGGTATACATTGACTCATCTACCAAAATATCGACCTGCACTTTTGGTAGTGGTTGACCTGCTTCATAATAACTTTTGATCAAACTGTTAAATAGCTTGTACCACATCCGAGTGTTTTTTTGAATCTCAGCCATGAGTGCTTTGGCAAGTACTGCCTGATCAGGCTCTGCCGCTTTGAGCAAGCGTAGCTCAATCTGATCGATTAACTCATTATCGATCAATTGCTCTTGTACCCTAATCGCTCTTTGATGAAAGTCAGGTGACTGTAAAAACTGGATAAGCAACGTCGACTCGTCTTGGAACGTCTCAAACCCTGTCAATTGACGGCGATGAAACGCTAAAAATGCCGTCAAATCACTCGGCGTCACCAACTGTTCTATTATCTCAATAAAGTTTTGACGGCTAAATATTTGTAAAACACTTTGCTCATCATCCAAATCTAGCACACAGTCTTCGGCAAAAAACTGACTGCCATATTCATAACCGACCGTATAAGGCAATACTTCTGGAGCATCACCTTGATGCTTGATAGACAGTGACGTCAAACCGATAAAATATACCTCTTTATCGGTTGAGATTTTATTATCCGCCATCGATTTATCATTTTTTAGATAAAGCTGGGCATGATGCTTGATGAGTTGGTTGACAGTCTCTTTTCTCCACTCACGAATTTGAGTACTGTCTATTTTTTCCTTATCCGCTTGCATCACCACATCATTGACGATCAGATAAATAATGGCATTAGAAAACTCAAAAACAAAATCATAACCCTGAAAATGCTCAGGGTTACTTCTCTTATCTTCTGGTAACTCATACAAAGACAAAAAACTTTGCTGAACCATCTGCTGCCAAAGTGAGGGTGATGCTTGCTGAGTGTCCATAGTATCCCTATCCATTAAGTATCTATTAAATACCCATAAAACCTCATGAGTCTAAGCCGTTAAGTGTAAATGGCCTTCTTATGTTCAGTTTAGTGCCAGCAGGGATGTATGGCAAGCAGCTCGCTTTAACTCTCTAGTTTACGGCGCATGTGTGGAAATAAAATCACATCACGAATACTGGCAGAGTCGGTAAACAACATAACCAAACGGTCAATACCAATACCCTCTCCTGCTGTCGGCGGCAAGCCGTAAGATAACGCTTCTATATACTCTTCATCAAAATGCATGGCTTCATCATCACCAGCATCTTTTTCAGCAACTTGCCCACGGAAGCGTTCTGCCTGATCCGCTGGATCATTGAGCTCACTAAAGCCATTGGCCAATTCACGACCACCGATAAATAGCTCGAAACGATCGGTAATCTCAGGATTGTCATCGCTACGACGTGCGAGTGGTGAGGTTTCAGCTGGATATTCAGTAATAAAGGTTGGCTGACGTAATTGATGCTCAGCGGTTTCTTCAAAGATAATAGTCTGCAATTTACCCACACCAAACACGTCTTTTACTTGTTGCTTAAGCGTCGTCGATGCATACTCTGCTAGGTATTCACGGTCATTGATACGTGCCATATCGAAGTTTTCAGCATATTTTGCAATGGCATCAGACATAGATAGGCGTATAAATGGTGCTTTTAAGCTGATAGCTTCTTCTTGATAAGTAATCTCAGTCGTACCCAAAATATCCAACGCTAATTCATTAAACAAACGCTCAGTCAAATTCATCAAATCATGATAATCAGCATAAGCTTGATAAAACTCAATCATGGTGAACTCAGGGTTGTGACGGGTTGACACACCTTCATTGCGGAAACTACGGTTAATCTCAAATACTTTTTCAAAACCACCAACGACTAAGCGTTTGAGATAAAGCTCAGGGGCGATACGCAGATACAACGGCATATCTAGCGCATTATGATGGGTCTCAAATGGACGTGCCACCGCACCACCTGGGATAGGATGCATCATTGGCGTTTCAACTTCCATGAAACGTTCGTTCAACATAAACTTGCGAATACCGCTGACCACTTGGCTGCGAATCATAAACGTATCGCGGGTTGTTTCATTGGTCATCAAATCAAGATGACGATTGCGATAGCGCGCTTCCACGTCGGCTAGGCCATGAAACTTATTTGGCATTGGACGTAGCGCTTTAGTTAGTAGATGAAACTCTTCAATATGCACATACAAATCGCCTTTTCCTGAGCGACCGATATAGCCTGACACACCAACGATATCACCTAAATCTAGTGACTTAATACTCGCACGCGTCTCATCATCAAGCTCTTTACGTGCCACATATAATTGGATACGGCCTGTCATATCTTGGATAACAATAAATGCACCACGGTTGAGCATCACCCGACCAGCGACATTGACCTGTGTTTTCTCGCCTTTAGCATCATTGTCAGCGATTTCTTGTTTTGAGATCCCCTCAAAAGCAGTTTGCAAATCTTGGGCATAGTCGGTGCGTTTAAAGGTGTTGGGATAAGGCTGTTTACCTGAAGCAGTGATATCATCTAGCTTAGCTTGTAATTGTGCAATCAGCTCATTAGCGTCTTCTGGAACTTGCTCTTGGTTCTGATTTTGATTATTGGGCTTTGACATAACACTCTCAAACTTATTAGGTAATTAATGGAATTAACGAAAACTATAAACTTAAAATAAAAAATTCAAATAAAGCATTTAAAATAAAGCTGAACAACTCTGTTATATTTTTCATACTGAAGAAAATAACAACACTTATATCAATCACCGCCGCCAATACTGGCCATCAAGTCTGCCTGATGTTCACGTAACAGCGCATCAAGGATTTCATCCAAGTCACCTTCCATAATAGAATCAAGCTTGTATAAAGTCAGGTTAATACGATGGTCGGTCATACGTCCTTGCGGGAAGTTATAAGTGCGAATACGCTCTGAGCGATCGCCACTGCCGACCAAGTCGCGACGTATTGAATCCGCTACATCGACCTGCGCTTGTACCTTGACTTGTTGAATTTTGGAGACCAACATTTTCATCGCATGGGCGCGGTTTTTGTGCTGGCTGCGTTCTTGTTGACACTCTACCACGGTACCCGTTGGAATATGTGTTAAGCGTACAGCTGAGTCGGTGGTGTTAACGTGCTGACCACCGGCGCCACTTGAGCGAAAGGTATCCATTTTAATATCGGCAGGATTGATATCGACCGTATCATCAATCTCAACCTCTGGCATGACCGCAACGGTACAAGCTGAGGTATGGACACGGCCTTGGCTTTCGGTTTCAGGGACCCGCTGTACGCGGTGAGCACCAGACTCAAACTTTAAGCGACCATAAACACTATTACCAGATACACGAGTAATAATTTCTTTATAGCCGCCATGCTCGCCTTCATTGGCTGACAGGATATCTACCGTCCAGCCTTGGTTTTGGGCATACTTTTGATACATACGGAACAGATCACCCGAGAAAATCGCCGCCTCATCACCGCCCGTTCCCGCTCTAATCTCCAAGAATGCTGGTACTTTATCATTGGGATCTTTTGGCAGCATCATGACGTTGAGTGCCTCTTCCATTTCGACAATGGTATCATGTGCGCTCTCGATTTCATCCTGCATCATCTCTTTCATGTCAGGATCTGTCGCATCAGCTAGCATCGCTTCTGCATCCGCTTGATCCGTCTCTGCGCGCACATAGTTTTGCCATAAAGTAGTGATTTCCATCAAATCGCTGTGCTCAACGGACAGTTCACGAAATTTATTATTATCGCTGATGACACTCGGGTCTGATAATAAGGCGGTGACCTCTTCATAACGGTCTACCATCTGGTCTAAACGCAGTCGTAAGGATTCTTTCATAAAAGGACTTTTAATTGAATAATTGAAATAAGACCGTGATTATAGCAAATTTTTACTATGAAATTAAAACCTCTCAGCAATCTTGCCAATATATGGACAAACATTTTTGTTGTTTCTATGATATTGGCGCTTTTTTCTTATAGTTTGGGTGGAAAAATAAACTCTGCTTAAAAATTGAAAACAAAAAAATAGCCAAGAGTGTTCTTGGCTATTTTGATAATAATGACAGCTTTAGGGTAAGGTTTAAAAAACTAAACTTTACGAACCAATACTGATCCAATTGAATAACCGGCGCCAAATGAGCAAATCACGCCCAAATCACCGGAGGCAAGCTCATCTTTATAGCGATGGAATACAATCATCGGACTGGCTGAGCTAGTATTGGCAAACTCTGCAATGACGCTTGGGACAATCGATTTGTCTGCTTCTTTACCGATAACCGTACGCAAAATTAGATCCAGCATGTTGGCATTAGCTTGGTGTAGCCACATCATTTTCACATCAGACGTTGCTATGTCGTTTTCTTGCAAATGCTCAGAGATAACCTCTGAAACCTTCGGGCAAACCTCACGGAATACTTTACGGCCATTTTGTAAAAACAGCTTATCAGTCACAGGCTCTTTAAGGTCTGGATACATCTCTGTCTGTGCTGCTAGGAACTCTGAGCGATCCATAAAGCCATATTCGTTTTTGATGTTGGTCGAAAACTGAGTGAACAGCTTCGAATTCAAAATCTCATAGCCTCTTGGCGTATCTAAATCTTCGACGATAGAAGCAGTGGCGACGTCACCAAAAATAAAGTGGCTGTCACGGTTACGCCAGTTTAGATGCGCTGAGGTAATCTCAACGTTGACCACAGCGACGCGCTTAGCAAGGCCAGAAACGATAGAGCCATGCGCTTGCGATAAACCGAAAGTCGCGGCACTACAAGCGACGTTCATATCATAAGCAAAGCCGCCCACCATACCGATCTCATTTTGAATCTCGATCGAAACCGCAGGGTAAGTACGCTGAAAGTTTGAGCAGGCAAGGATGATACCATCCAAATCATTGGCCTCAAGTCCAGCGTCTGCCAGTGCGTCTTTAAGCGCGGCAGCACCCATCTCAGCCATGATAGACAGCTCTTCGCCCAAATTACGATAAGCAATCACGGGTGCCATGATTTCAGGGTCTAAAATACCGTCTTTTTCCATCACATAACGTGATTTAATACCAGATACTTTTTCGATAAACGCTGCTGATGAAGGCTCAAGCGCGGTAACCGTTCCTGCTTCGATGTCGTCGGCATGTTTGGTATTATAATTATCAACATACTGGTTAAATGACTCTACTAGCTCTTCATTACTGATGCTATAAGGGGGAATATACAGGCCGGTGCCTGTGATACAAGTCGTCATGATAAGCTTCCTTGTCTACTACAATATAAGGCTTGGGATAAGCATAAAGGTGAAAAACAACAGTTGTTTGATTTCAGTGAATAACTGTAAACTTAAAATCAGTGCCTTTATTATGCCTGAATATTATTATTTTTCTAATACTTTGTTACAAATAATCAGCTTCTTATCAGGAATAGGTAAAGATTGGCTTTATTTTACGACAGCTGCGCTATAATTAGCGCAATTTAAACGATAGTCGGTTCAGAGTAAAAGTGAGACGATTGTAATAACCTGCTATCAACGATACTTGCCCTGATCTATTAGAAATCTCAAAATCAACGAAACATAATAAACGCTCATATTTGGTAATGCTAATGGTAGAACTTCTTAATTGGTTATTTGGACAATACGCCGACTACCCCACACTATTTATAGTGCTTGAATTGATGGCGGTTGTATTTGGGGTTACTAGTGTCATGCTCGCCAGCAGAACCAATATCTTGGTCTTTCCTGTCGGACTGGTAAGTACTGCTATATTTGTCTACTTGCTGTGGAAGTGGCAGCTGTTTGGTGATATGTTCATCAACGCTTATTACACGGTCATGAGCATCTATGGTTGGATCAACTGGACGCAGAATAAAGAGCGCACACAGTATCAAGATCATATAAACCCAACCAGCCAGCAGCATGATAGCGGCTCAGAAAATAATAATACTCAAAATACCATTGAAGTGGAACATTTAAGCAAAAAAGACCTGCCTATATTGGCATTACTGGCCACTACAACTGCGGCTTTTGTGGCGTTGATCTATTATTTTAGACCGGTGATTAATAATAACTTTAGCTTTGATGGTGCCGTATTAGGTCTGCATTTATTTACCTGGGTGGATTATACCGACATGCTGACTACAGCGCTGTTTTTGATGGCAATGTGGCTGATGGCGCGGCGCAAGATTGAACACTGGCTATTATGGATCATCGCCGATGCTATCTCCGTACCGCTATACTTTTATAAAGGTTTAACCTTTACCGCGCTACAATACGTCGTCTTCACTCTCATCGCAATTTGGGCATATTATGAATGGCAACGACGCTACCGTATGCAACCTAAAGCAGCATACGCCTAAATCCGTCATTAACGTCGCTATACTGGGGGCAGAGAGTACGGGTAAGACCACCTTGTGCCGCGATTTAGCAGCGCACTTTGGGTCTCCTTGGGTGCCAGAATATATGCGTACGTACTTGCAAGCGAAATGGGATAAACAGCAACTTACTTGTACCTGGGATGATTTATTACCTATCGCCCAAGGTCAGATTGAGTTAGAGAATAAGCTCGCCGAACAAGCCGCCCAAACACCAGATAACGCCCACTATTTATTCTGTGATACCAGCCTGTTTGAGCTGATGATTTATGCCAATTGGTATTATGGCGATTGTCCTGAAGCGCTTACCAAAGCAGCATTGGCGCACCATTATGATTTGATACTATTGACCGAGGTGGATATCCCGTGGGTCGCTGATGATTTGCGTGATAGCCCACATCAGCGTGAAGAGATAAGTGCTTATTTTGCCAGTCAGCTACACACCCACCAAAAGCCTTTTCGATATATTGCCGGTGATAGAGATGAACGAGTTCGACAGGTAGTAAAGTGGCTAGAGTTAAGAGCTTTGGAGTAAACGTTTTTAATTAAATAACCATACTTAGGCTATTATTGATAATTAAGCACAAAAACTCTATGAATGATTGTAGGATTTATTTTGAAAGTCATCTTGTACACGACGACAGCTTTAATAGCGTTTGCCGCCAACTCATTGCTTTGTAGGATGGCATTAGCAGAAGGCTATATTGATGCTTGGAACTTCACAGCGATTCGATTATTAAGTGGTGCAGCATGCCTCGGACTTATCATGGCGATGCAGGCGCACTATTTAAAAAAGACCGCTTTAAAACAAAACGGCAGTATTGCTGACACTATTTTAAACGATAAAGGCAGTTGGCTTAGTAGCATAAGCTTAGTGATTTATGCGCTGTGTCTTTCAGTGGCTTACCTAGAGCTTGATACTGGAACTGGCGCACTTATTTTATTTTCAGCGGTGCAGCTGACGATGATTGGCTGGGGGATTTATAATAAAGAGCATTTAAATACTCTGCAATGGACAGCTCTATTGATAGCTTTCGCAGGTTTTATCTACTTGATGTTGCCATCAGCTACCACACCCTCTTTATTTGGCGCGTTAATGATGGCAATAAGCGGTGCTGCTTGGGGTGTTTATAGCATCCGTGGTAAAGCGTGCATATCGCCATTACGAGCTACAGGCTTTAACTTTATAAAAAGCCTAACCGTTATCCCTATACTGTTATTATTAGGCATGAATGAGCTCAACAGCATCAGGATTGAAGGGCTATTACTAGCTTCCGCTTCAGGAGCCTTAACTTCTGGACTCGGTTACAGTATTTGGTATATGGCACTACCCTTATTAAAAAGCACCCAAGCGGCAGTCGTCCAGCTATGCGTACCTGTGTTAGCGGCTGTCTTAGGTATGGTGTTTTTATCTGAGCCATTGACACTACCGTTCGTTATCGCAAGCGTGGTGATTTTAGGGGCGGTATTGGTGTTTATTTTAAATAAAGAAATGCCAAAACCCTTAACGTCATAGACAATATACGGCTGATCAAACTTCAGCGTTTGATATATAGTCAGTGAAAAGTAAAATCGATACATCACGTACTGCTGGTATAGTTTTTCCTTGCTTGCTGTGCCTACGCAGACAGAGGCTGCAAAAAAACTATACCCGCAGTATCGTAGCGTTTGTAAAGTATTTTAACTATATATGTAGAACTGAAACACCCTAGTCAATACAAAATCCTGAACATCTATTTAAAAAAATGATTTATCAAAGGTTTCTTTTAGACTTTTAGGCTCTTGGCGTTTGACGTCATTGAGTTTATGGCGTGTCTCTGAGGCTATCTGATAAGCTTTTAATCGCGATTGCTGTAGATTGCCAATCGGACGGTTTTCTTCTAAACAACGAAATGGCGTAAAAGATAGGTTTTCCATAACCTCAAAATTGCCATCATCAGGTACATCTTGACAAGGAATCGTGAGCGTTGCCACTGTCACAAAAGGCGTATCAGACGCTTTCCATTCAGTAGTGAGCTCTTCAATCGGCTGCTTTTTAAGGTTACGACAAAGCTGGATCTGCACCTCAAACTGATAATCGTGCTCACGTATCTCATCGATAATCAGCGGACCAATCGCTTCTTCTTTGGCAGCGATATCTACTTCGCGACGGGTGATCTTTTTAGCCGATGCCGTTGTCGGTGTCACTCTTATTTTAGCCATATAGTCGCCATGACGTACCACGCCTTGCGAATGGAAATCATAAAGCAAAGTATTTTTTGGCTCAATTGTCGTAAACCCGCCCAATGCTTTAAAGGTTTTTAATGACTCTTTGCTTGGCAGAGTTGAGCCATAGTTGGTCAACCAGTTAAACGCTAATTTTGCTTTGCCGACTGCGCCTTGTTTAGCATATTTAGGTATCTCTAAAAATAGCTTAGAGATATAAGCGTAGTCTTCGATTCTATTGCAAAAGAATACCGGATGATTGATTAAGTTAAAGTCAAAATTAGGGCTATCCTCTTCACCAGGCGCTAATTTCTCACCGGGTACGTCGAACACCTTAATGGCTAGACCTTGTGCTAAGCCAAGTTCTCGATCGGCTGACACGCGAGAGGCGCCATTGGAGAAGCGAATAACCGCATCATGAATACCTGATGTGGCATAAAAACCTTGGGCATACTCGGCAGGAATATTGTCCAAAATCTCAAATTTCGCTTTCAGTGCGCAATAACCTTTGGCATGGGCATCGCGGGTATGATAGTCGATGCCACTAGCTTCATCACTTTTAGCAATATAGTTTTTAATATCGTCAGTAATGGTACGAATATTACGCTCATCCTGCTCTGATAACTGAATATACTTATTATCGTATGGCACATATTTAGGTTTAAATAGTTTCTTTAACATGGTTTTTTCGCCCTTTTTTATAAGTAGATATGCATTTTTTATTATTTATTTTTTTAGGATAATTCACTAATCCATTTCAACGCCGACAAACTTGGGATAAATAAATATTCACCACCGTACAAGGTATTAAAGGTTTCGATACCATGATAGCGCTGACGAATTGGCTCGGCAGGAACGGTAAAAGTATCGGCAGCCGCGTCTTTATCGCCATGATGGACGCCAAGCATAGGGTCTTTTTCTTCGCCTAAACTCATAAAGTTACCATCATTGATCCATTGAGATTGCAAAAATTCAACCGTTTCCATAGCATGGGCATTGATACCAATAAAGAACAAGCCACGCTCTTTGCCATCCTCTTCGGTGACATCAGCTGGTAACACCTCACCGAAGCCCACACTACGTCTGACAATTCGGTGGATACGCACATCAGATAAAATAAAGTCCTTGCTGTCTCGTGGGTTCATACGTCTAGTATGCGCACCAAACGGGCATTTTTTGCCATATGGGTCGTCTTTATAGCCAAAATCATTATTCCGGTTTGGGTCATCGCCCAGCGCCTCATCATCATAATCAGGCGACAATACTAAAGGTGCACCTGAACGCCAACGCCCCCACATTTTCGCGCCCAGTAACTCAGCTGCTTCATCACTTGCGCTGTTGTCTTTTAAAAATTTATTAAAAGCGGCAACATGACTGTTATAAGCCCTTAATACCATAAACGAGCCGTTTTTACCCAAAACTTCAGGCTGCGGCATAGGCGGTATCGTACCCGCTTCACCTTTATAGCCCAGTACAAACTCGCCCGCTGCAATGGCGTCATCCGTGTTGCTTGGTGGTGTCTGAATACCGCTGCCTTTGATTTCTGGATTACTAATACCATCACGATAACCAAAGACATTTTTGACATTATTATCAGAGCCAAAATCATGCTCCATTAGGATTTCAATGTCACCACTGGCAGGATCGTCTTTATTGATATGTGACTTAATATTGTCTTTTAGCTCGCTAAGCTTTACTTGCCATTTGTCTTTGCTATCTGCGATGATGGCTGCGCAAACATGAACATCGCCTTGTTCACCAAACGGTGCTGCCCAATTTTGTGGTGCGTTCACGCCATTATCACGCAGTTTATCAGCCCGTCCTGCCATACCTGCTTTAAAAGAGTCTGGAAAGCTATCTAACGAGGATTGCGGTACATCCAACGCCTCTAGACCGGCATAAGTCATGACCACAGATAGCGTGGCTTCCATATCTTTATGCCATTCTTTACTACCAGTGACATCAGCCAAAACTTGCGCGAGCATTTGTCGCCCAACTTTAGCATTATTAATTTTAAGCGCAACGACCGTCCCAAAATAAGGCGTCGGACGATCTCGTAAAATAATGGATTGGATGTCTTCTAATTCCATGCTCACTAAATTAGGATTGAACACCCCGCGCGCTTTATGAGTCAATGTTTCAATACCATCACCGACTTCTTTTTTGATATCTTGTAACCAAGATTCAAACTTACTGTCCTCGATACGATTGCCAAACTCATCTTTTAAGTCATGCAGTTTATCCCCCAAACTATTGTTAGATTTATTTTCTTGCTGAGGGTTATTTTGGTGGTCATTGCTTTGAGTGCTGTCGTTTTTCTTATCATTATTAGAAGTATTTGTACTCATTATTCAACCTATTTTTATAGTTATATTGATTTATGCCGCCCTTATTCTCTATATAGCTGATACTGAATAAAATAGATACACGATACTATGCTGCGTGACTGGTACAAATTTTTCTTGCTTGCTGTGCCTACGCCGACAGAGGCTACAAAAAATTTATTCCAGCCCCGCTGTATCTCTTTTATATTGAACTAACTATCTCACCCAGCCCATTTTAAAAGGGTGATATAGATAGCAGCTTATCTATAGCTGCTTATTAATAACAGCATACTGGTTCACAGCTGACGTTAAGACTGTGCTTCGTCTAAGGCTTTATTGATACCTTTGACAATACGATCTTGGCGGCGGATATCTTGAATGGTTAGATGTGGTACACCGACATACCAACCGGCTGCTGTAATTTGATGGTCTAAAATAAATTGCTTAACACTGGGGTCTTTAATACCAGGCCAGCCTTTGACACTACCAAACAAGATATCCATTAGCTCAGGAATTTTGGTCGCAAAGTCGTCGATATAAGGGTCCCAATCGCCATCATAAGCGGTACAAAACAACACTCTAGTGTCATCATCTAAAAATACAAAGCGTAAGTCGTGTAGCGTACCAACTCGCGTTGCCCCTTCTAAATTACCACCAGCGATTTCCAAAACTTTTCTTAAACGCTCAGCACCGCCCTCTTTCAGAGGTGCAATAACCGTCAGCTCTGAAACTTTACCCGATTTAAGCCCTTTTTCACCGGCAGTGCTTGTCGAATGATCATAGCCATCATCGCCGCCTTCTTTTAAATTGGCGACCAACAGCTCAGCCCGTAGCTTAAAATCATCAATAGACTCAGTAATTTTATCTTTTAGGTCTTCAGAGTTATCGATGATATGCTTTCTTTTATTTTTAGCACTATTACTCATAGTTTCTGCCCTTATAGTTAATTATCGTTTTTATAATATTGAGAATTTAGTATTGTTAATTATTTTTCATAACTAAAAAAACAAGCCTTTCATACGCCCATAGACTTATTTCCAACTACCATAGCAAAAATAAATATTGAATCAAAACAGAGCAATTTAACTCAACAAAACAGAACACCTGATTAACGCAAACCCTTTTCTCTTCACATTAAGTCGACAAAGTTTCAAAACATTTCTTTTAAATACTTTTTATCAGATCCTAGCTGTCTTTCTTAGCAATAAACTGAACCACCGCACTCAAGCCTTGATGGCGCTTACCTTCTGAAATCATACGCTGTTTTTCAGTACCGGTTATTTCTTCTAACGCTGCCAGTTCACTACGTAAAACTGTTAACGAACCAAAACGCTCTCTTTGCGTCTCTGGTGGTCCACCGACAGCATCCATAGTTAATTGCTGTTCGGTGTAAGCTTCAAGGATAAATACCCCATTTGGTTTTAATGCCGGTACAATTTGGGCATGAACGTGTCGACGGACAGCGTCGGGTAAATGCGCCCAAATAGAGACGATACTATCCCACTGCTCTTCTCCAAAATTATAGTCGGCTAAGTCGGCAACCTGCGTGGTAACCTGCACGCCTCTATCTTGCGCCAGCTTTAACGCTTTATTTAAGCCCACTTCAGACATATCCATGGCGGTGACTTGATAGCCTTGCTCCGCTAAAAACACCGCATTCCTGCCTTCGCCTTCAGCCAAACATAAAACCTTGCCACCTGCTGCTATTTTCTGAAAATTTTCTTTTAGAAAATCATTGGGTTCTGTGCCAAAGATGTACTCCGCTTCGTTATAGCGTTCGTTCCACATTTTATTTTCCTTTTTTAGTTCTTAATTATTTATTACTACTTAGGCTATTTATTATTAGCTGATAAATGCTTATGTATAAAGCTAACACCCAGTGAGTGATTAGTAAAATGAAGATAATTATAGAAAACAGTTGACTTAGTCTATATATTCATAATATAACATATATAGTATATTCACTATAATGAAAGTATTAGAGGCGTGTTTTGGCTGCCACCACAATAATGCCTTGGGAGGAAGTAATATGATTCATTTAAGCTACACTCTTAAATGCTGGGCGTTAGGCATGGCTTTCTTCTCAGCGTTTTACTTTACAATACTAATGAGTGACCCTAGCTTTGGTAAGTACGTTTATATGTTGGGGCTAAGTACTTTATTGTTTCCTATTGCTAAGCGTTCAATCGATGTGATGACCGATTTTTTTGCCCCAAACCTTCTTTTATTTAACGGATTGGTGCCATCGTTAATAATTAACATTATCATTTGGATGCTCACACCATTCATTGTCGCACTGACAGTGATTGCCTTCATACTTTATAACATGGGAGTAATGACAGAAAACATCCGTCACTAAATATTAACGACAGTCTGTCCGATACGGTATCAGGCTCGTCTGACTTAATTATGCGTCATATAATAAATTTTCATTATTAATCCTAATATAAAACACTTACGCTATAATGCTATCTACAATGATTAAAGTTTTTACTAAAGGAAGTTTATTGAATGACCACTACTACGCGCCAAGAACATGATTTACTCGGCTATCGTGACGTACCCGCCGATGCTTACTATGGTATCCAAACCTTACGTGCTTTTGAAAACTTCACCGTCAGTGGTGTACGCTTACATCAATTTTCTACTTTTATTCGCGCACTTGCGACCGTCAAAAAAGCAGCTGCCATTGCCAATAATAAAGTAGGCGTGTTAAACGAAACAACCAAAGACGCTATTGTGGCTGCTTGCGATGATTTGATCGCTAATAAATACCATGATGAGTTTATTGTTGATATGTTTCAGGGCGGCGCTGGTACTTCAACTAACATGAACGCCAACGAAGTGATCGCCAATCGTGCATTAGAAATTTTAGGTCACAAAAAAGGTGAATATCAGTACGTACACCCAAATAACGATGTTAACCTTTCACAGTCCACCAACGACGCTTACCCCACTGCGATGAATGTCGCCTTAGATGATTATTGCGTTCGCTTGCTTGCCAAAATGGATGTTTTGTACAATAGCTTTAAAAATAAAAGTGTTGAGCTGGCTGACAAGCTAAAAATGGGCCGCACCCATTTGCAAGATGCCGTGCCTATGACAGCGGGTCAAGAGTTTAATGCTTTTGCAACGATGATAAAAAAAGAAATGGAGCGAATCGAAGCGACTCGTGCGCTATTTCATGAAATCAATATGGGTGGTACAGCGATTGGCACAGGTCTGAATGCGCCAGCTGGCTATTCAGAAGAGGTTGCCAAGACCTTATCTGAGCTGACTGGTAGACCTTACTATATCGCTGAAGACTTGATTGAAGCCACCCAAGACACCAGCGCTTATGTGGCTTTGTCTGGTAACTTACGCCTACTCGCTGCGCGCTTATCTAAAATTGCGCATGATTTACGTTTACAGTCTTCTGGTCCTCGTGCTGGTTTGGCGCAATATCGTTTGCCTGAAATGCAGCCTGGCAGCTCAATTATGCCTGGCAAAGTAAATCCAGTCATCCCAGAAGTGGTGAATCAAGCCTGTTTTCAAGTCATGGGTATCGATAATACCATCGTCATGGCGTCTGAAAATGGTCAGCTACAACTCAACGTTTTTGAGCCAGTGATTGCCTTTAACTTATTTACTGGTATGAGTATGCTGGCTAATATTTGCGAGATATTTGCCACACGCTGTATCGATGGCCTCATCATGAATAACGAGGCTTGTAACGTCGAAGTATTCAACAATATCGGTCTTGTGACTGCCCTTAACCCACATCTGGGTTATGACTCTTCTTCTTATGTTGCTAGAAAAGCACAAGAAACCGGCGGCAGTGTTTATGACATCGTTTTAGAAGAAAAGCTGATGGACAAAGCGACGTTGGATGATATCCTCTCTCCTGCTAATATGGTTTATCCAAAGGTTAAAGCCTTACTGTAATTTGTCTGCAACTCAATAAAAAGGCTGGATTAGCGATTGCTAATCCAGCCTTTTTTGTGCAGTAAAAACCATTATGACAGTTCGGTTTTTTTAAGCTGAGTCCAACCCGTCGTCTCTAAAGCCTTCAATCCTGCTTTAGCAATTTGAACATCCTCACTACCATGAGCGCCGCCTACACCAATACCGCCAACCACAACACCATCTATAGAAATAGGTATACCACCATCCATTATTAGTATGTTTTCATCTAAGTATCTTATATCTTCAGGAATCGTGCCGTCTTTAACCCCTTTACCAATCACTGCTGTTTCTCTTTTTTGTGAGTTAGCAGTGTAAGCTTTTTTATAACTAGAGCGGATAGTATGTACCCCTGCTCGATGGTCCCTTAAAAAAGCCAGCGTCTGTCCTGAGCGATCAACAACCGTAATCGACACCATTAACCGATAATTTTGTGCGGCCAAAAAAGCAGCATTTGCTATCTTCTGTGCCATCTCACCCGTTAGTAACGAGACTTTTTCTACATAATTTTCATGAACTTTGTGATTGCATATGCCATCCATAGCTATATTTTCCATTTTCAATCCTTGATTTAGTTTTATGAATAATTCATTACCTTTGCATAATTTTGAGGAGCAAATCTCATAGTGACGATCAGCATGCTCACCAGTGTGATAAGTAACATCAGCCAAACTGACTGAAAACTACCCGACCACTGACGCAAAAATCCGGCAAAGTACGGAATAATTGCGGTAATAATAAAGCCAATACCTTGTACAAATGCTGTCAATGCGCCAGCCAACTTAGGATCTGATAAGTGATCAAGCGCCACGGTCAATGTCAGTGAAAAACAAGCACCAAGTCCACAACCAATCATAGCGACCCAAAGAATAAGTAGTGATGCTGGCATCAGCATTAACCCTATAAAACCGATAACCTGAATGCCTATAGCAAAAAATAACCACGGGCGGCGATCTAAGCGATTCGATGATAGTACCGCCTATTAGCGCGCTGGCAATCAAAGCCCAACTGGTATCTAGCCATAGACGCCACAAGCTTGCTGAGGCAATGGCAAATAATCTACTAGATATCCATGCGCTCTCGCTGAGTCGTCGACCAATCCAAGGCAGCAATAGAGGAAACATACCCGTACATAACATAGGTAACACAATAAGCGCAGAATTTAGTATTATTTATGCCTTACATCCACCCCATAGAAGGACGTGGCTTTACGGCACTTTTTGATAAATAAAGAGATGTCCATGGTTGATAAAAGCATTGAAGAAAAGCCAATGCCTAGCGACTTCTTCAATATTTATCATTTTAGGAAAGGCTGCTAGGTATAAGCTACCAGCCAATATCATGATAGTGTATAAAATAACTAGATGAGCTGCTTAATCAAATGTCAGCTTTTAATCGTGATAACTAAAAGCTGAACAACTAAAGACAGGGTAATCAAGAATTAAGCTATTAAAAGCAAAACGGCGATAAGAACTGAAAAAAGAGATAAATTTATAGCCAATAGCACTTACTGTGTCGGTTTTAAAGTGAATCAACTCTATGTACAGACGATGATTAGAACACCACGCCTCATCAAGTCGTCTTATCCCACATTTTACTAAGACGTTTGGGTGATACGGCCATACGGGTTTTCATCGGTTGGGCGAACAGTTGAATGCGATATTCTTCTACCATCCAGCGATAGTCGCTAATGGCTTTATCATTGGCGCGTCCAGCTAGGCGCTCCATATGTAAGTCAAGGGCATAGACGCCATCAAGATCAGCTTCGATATTGTGCTCGAGGCGTTCTATACGAACTTCCAACGCCTCTAGGTAGCGCGGATACTGTTGCCAATGACTGTAATCCATACGGTAGACAAAATCAGCCAAATGTAAATCTTCTAATTGATCTTCGATATCTTCAATAGACTCGCCGAATATCTCACGATCGAGCATCAGCAAACTCTGGCGGATACGTTGCCAACGAGTATAAACGTTTTTGAGCGTTTTTATGACTGTTTGACCGATTAACAAGAAGTTAGTTAATACCACATCAAGCGTTTGATTGTATTCTTCAGGAGTAAATGGCAGCTCTTCACTGAGTCCAATCGCAATGTTATCGGCGCTTTCAGGTAAGTCTGTAGTATGGTCGAATAACACATAGTGTTCTTCTAGTGCTGCATCTAACGTTGCATCTATAATGATGGTTTTGAGCTTTTCCATATCGCCAAGCGGGGCAAACGCCAATTTAAATATTTTATCCACCTGACTGGTTAGCTGCTTTTTCTTCGCGCCAAGCTTACCTTTCATTAAAGTCAGCACCCCATTACGGTGCGCCTGCAATGCAGCATTGACATCAGTGTATTGATGGATAGATACTGCCTCGCCTGCCTCATCAGCGACCAAAGCGGCAAACTGCTTCATTACTACGCCTGCACTATGATGGTTCTTACTAAAAGCAAAATGCTCAGGGAATTCTGTATGAGCGCCTTGTTGTTCATTCACGGCTTGGCGAGTTTCAGAGGCATGGCGAATTTGTAGCGTTTGTAGGTCGCGTCCTTTTTCGATGATACGGTTTTTATCATCGACCACGCAGATTTGTGGCTGTAGATAGCGATCGATAGTAGACGGGTTAAAATTATCAGGTGTCACTGACATGATGCCACGGCGATTAAGTGCTTGGCAAAGCTGTTTTAGTAATCCTTGTTCACCAGCGGGCTGCAATTCATCAAACAAGCTATCGGCAGTGTCAGGAATCGGTACAATCTGACGGCGAATGTCTTTTGGTAAAGATTTTAGTAACTGTAATACTAGCTCAAAACGCCAGCCAGGTACACCCCATAATAGCTCAATTGCATCAAGCTGCGGCAAAGCAACAAGCGGTACACGAATAGTGACCCCATCATCATCGCTGGCAGGGTCAAAAACATAGCGTAACGGTAGCTTTAAGTCACCCAGTCTCCAAACTTCTGGAAAGTCGCCTGTAGTGGGTGCTTGGCTGTTGAGGACGTCTTCATCGGTAAAGAATAAATACTTAGTATCGGTTTTTTCAACCTCGGCACGCCAATCTTCAAACGTTTTACGGCTGGCAATATGCTCAGGGATTTTTTTATCATAAAACTGATACAGTGATTCTTCATCGACCAATAAATCACGCCGACGTAACTTATCTTCAATACGTTCAATGTCGGCAACCTTATCCATATTATGCTGTAAAAAAGGCGCTTGGCGACCCAGATTACCGGTCACTAGACCATCACGAATAAAGATTTCTCGTGACTCTATTAAGTTAACTTGCTCATAGTTGGCCAACTGCTTACTGATAATAATCAGACCAAATAAGCTGATTTGGGCGTAGGCTTTAACCCGCCCCGTCTTTTTCGACCAATGTGGTTCAAAATAGTGATATTTTAATAAGTTACCCGCGGCAGAAATAATCCATTCAGGTTCAATCTTGGCAACGGTACGCATAAAGACTTGTGATGTTTCGACCATCTCAAATGCCATCACCCACGGCGGTATCTGCTTAAATACGGTGCTGGCTGGGAATATCTTGGTTTTTTGCTGACGAGCCGCTAAGTACTCACCGCGATTTTCGGTTTTATGGGCAATAATAGACAATAAACCGGTTAGCAAGGCACGGTGTAAATTGGCGTATTTAACCGCTTTAAGCGCTTCATCTTCAATCGCTGTCGGGTCGCTGGTGGTATTTTTTGTTGAGCTATTTTTAGCAGCACTTTTTGAATCACTAGCATCCGTTAGATTAAGCTCAGTGACCATTTGTACCAGCTGACGATGCGTTTGATGCCACTCACGCACGCGCGGAAAACTGAGGTAGTTTTTCTTAGCAAACTGTCTACGCTGATTGCCCGACAGCTTATTGCCGTTTTCATCTTTTTCA
Organism: Psychrobacter sp. FME6; assembly: GCF_014861365.1. GTDB lineage: Bacteria > Pseudomonadota > Gammaproteobacteria > Pseudomonadales > Moraxellaceae > Psychrobacter. The sequence continues at coordinate 53,485 of NZ_RRYW01000001.1, read as the reverse complement.
AACAGCGCCTTCCACAGACTTAAATAGAATAAAAAGTCAGAATCATCTTGGCGAAATTCAGCATGCTTTTGGTCAGCTTGCTGGCGCTTATTAGCGGGACGTTCGCGCGGGTCTTGTACCGCAAGCGCGGCAACAACGATTAGCATTTCGCGAATACAGTCGAAATCAGAACCAGCGACCAGCATGCGCGCTAGCCTTGGGTCGATTGGCATACGCGCCATCTTTTGACCGGTTGCTGTCAGTCGTAGATGATCCAAACCTTTTGCAGGTTTTGACTTGGTAGACGTGGTTGCGTTTTTGGACGTAATCGCGCCTAGCTCATCAAGTAATTTATGACCATCCGTGACCAAGCGGCTATCAGGTGGCTCGATAAACGCAAAATCATCGACACTGCCTAAGCGCAGGTTTGCCATCTGCAAAATGACTGACGCTAAATTAGTACGCAGAATTTCCGGCTCGGTGAATTCTGGACGACCGCTAAAGTCTTCCTCACTATAGAGTCGAATACAAACACCGGGCGCCACGCGACCACAACGACCCTTACGCTGATTGGCGGCGGCTTGTGAGATGGCTTCAATTGGTAAACGCTGGACACGTGAACGATAAGAATAACGCGAAATCCGCGCAAAACCCAAATCAATCACATAGCGAATACCAGGTACGGTCAGCGCAGTCTCAGCTACGTTGGTGGCGATAACGATACGCCGACCTCGACCCGAGGGTTGAAAAATACGCTGCTGTTCTTCATAAGTTTGACGTGCAAATAATGGCAATACTTCGGTATGCTTGGGCCCGTGACGCACAAGTATTTCTTGCGTCTCACGAATCTCCGCTTCAGTGGCAGCAAATATCAAGATATCGGCTTGGTCGGCATGACCTTTGTTTTGCGCATCACTAAAACACTCATCTACCGCAGCAACCACCGCACGCGGTAAATTATCTTCAAAGTCATCATAGCTATCATCATCAGAGCTGGTCACCGGCTCATCAGTCAACGGACGATAACGCACTTCTACAGGAAAGCTGCGCCCTTCGACATTAAAGATAGGTGCAGGAACTTGCCGTTTTAGCTTATTATCATAACGACTAAAGTATTCGCTAAAACGCTTGGTATCAAGCGTTGCCGAGGTAATAATCACTTTTAAATCAGGACGCTTGGGCAGGAGCTTCTTGAGATAACCCATAATAAAGTCGATGTTTAAACTACGCTCATGCGCTTCATCGATGATAATAGTGTCGTATTTACTGAGAAACCTGTCATGACCCAATTCAGCCAGTAAAATACCATCGGTCATCAACTTAACGACAGACTGCGCTGTGCCCTGCTCATTAAAGCGAATCTTGAAACTAACGGTATTGCCTAACTGCTCACCCAACTCTTCCGCAATTCGATTCGATACACTTCTTGCCGCCAGTCTTCGCGGCTGCGTATGCCCTATTTGCCCAGTAATACCGCGACCTGCCAGCATCGCAAGCTTTGGCAACTGCGTGGTTTTACCAGAGCCTGTCTCACCCGCTACGATAATGATTTGGTTGTCGGTAATCGCTTGGATTAAATCCTCAGCACGTTGACTAACCGGCAAATCAAGGTTTAATTTGGCTGGTAAATCATTCGGAATACTATCTATACGTGCCTGTACCGCTTGCTGTGAACGGGTTTTTATTTTGTCATATTGCGCCCGTTTTTTAGTCAGCACATCGTCTGCTTTATTATTATCGCCGTTATCAGTCTTAGCATTCGGTTTTTTATTTTTTGCCACAGCAGCACGAGCCAATTCACGCTCCAGACGGCTTAAATAATAACTATCTTTGGCAAGAACGGGTAAATCAGTAGCGACCTTAGTTTGCGTTTGCGCTTGCGCTTTATCATTGTTTGCCATGATATTTGAGTCATCGTTATTTGGGGTTGCTACTTTACTTATTTCATCGGAGCTTAGTTCATTAGTTTTGTTTTCAGTAGGCATTTCTGAGGCATTCTTAGAAGTATTGGGCATATTTACTTAGGCTATTTATTATTTGGAAGTGACTAGATTATGGGGGTAATTTGGCAGTGATTCAAGTTGGTTGTGGTGTTTCTAATACCGACGTTAGCGTCCGATATATAAAATCATCTGATACACTATTACTGACTTTGATCGATATGCTTAAATCATACTCTATTGAAGAAACCATCAATTCAATAAGACTTATATCATAAAGAAGGTTTTATATGTCTAAATTAAATAGGTTGGCTATAAAGTCGATACCCATTGTTATTGGATTTATTGTTTTAGTATGCGTTGTATACTCTTTATCAAACCAAGTAGTACTAACCCAAAGAGCAATTTATCAACACATCATTAAAGTTGAAATCAAATACCCTTATTCCAACGATACTAAGGTTTATACTATAAAGCATCATCCTAAAACCGTCGAAGCCATCACCAATGATATCAATAGCCAAAGTTATGGAAAATGGCGTGAGAATATAGGCGGTAAAGAAAGTATAAATGCTGTCTCTGTCAAGCTATACAGCCACACTGAAACCATGGTTGCTAGTTTTTCTTTATACTCAAACGGTATACTAGAGCGAGGCCATAATTATAGACAGCTTAACGCGCAAGGTTTTCATAGACAGATAGACATAATGCAATTGCCAGCATTAAGACAGGTCTGGTGCGATAGTAAAAATATTAACGATTATAGCCTATCGCAATATGGCCAATATTGCGCAGACCATTAAGAAAAGACTAGGATGTGTGCTCACTTTGAACGAATACAACCTGTTGACTAGTAGCAGCTCCAGTAAAGAAAGTCTGCATATTTTTTAGAGGTATCCTAGGAAAAGGCAGATGCAGCGAAAGTATTAAGGTCTCAAACGCTACCATCTCATCAGCTAATGCGCGAGCGATAGCAGGTTGAATCTGCGGATTTTCATACAGATTATCGATTAGCCACGTTAATTGTGGAAACTTAGCACTATCATGAACCTGATAAAGGGTGGGCACTAAATCATCAGTGATTTGGCAGTGTATTTTACGAATCATGCCGTTTTTGTAATACATATTTAAAGCCATACTATAACCCCTTCCTTAGATTGTTAATACTTAGATAACCGACATAGCTGCCATAAAAAATTACTATCAATAGTCGACAACCCTACTCGGTTTGTGCTAAAAAGTCTTTGACCACGTTAACAGTGGCGATAGGATCCTCTTCATGTGGCACATGCCCTAAATTATCAAATATCTTAAGCTGACTATTGGCAATATCTTTATGAAAAAGCGTCGCATTTTCGACGGGAATCAAATCATCTTGTACGCCCCAAATGATTAAGGTTGGCAAATTCAACTTTTTTATTTGCGCTTGGTTACTGGTACTATCTGTCTCTTGTAGACGACGATTCAATGCTTGGCGGTTGCCTTGGCGCAGCGTCAAATCATAATATCGATCAACCAACGCTTCATCGACTTTGCTATCATCAGCATACACACTTAGCACACTTTTTTTGACCACATCTCGCGGCAGTATCCGGGTTAAAATAGGCGTCAACGCTGGATATTTCGCTAGTTTAAAGCCCATTGGCACCTGCTTGGGCGTCGCTGGATAGCCAACGGCATCAACTAGGATCAGTTTATCAATGCGCTCAGGATATAGAGCCGCTGTACGCCAAGCGACTTTACCCCCTAAAGAATTACCTGCCAATGTCACTTTTGTCACTTGATTTAGGTTGAGATGATCGAGCACTTGCATGACAAATTTAGCGTAATTAGCGCTACTATACTTTGTCGTCGCATCGGTATATGGGCCTGTTAAACCAAAACCAGGCAAATCCATACTAACGACACAATAGTTAGCACTTAATGCTTTCGTCCAGCCTTGCCACGTATGCAAACTTGCTGATGTCCCATGTAATAAAACCAACGCTTCCGGTAGCGATGCTCCAGTGTTAACTGCTTTATCGATTGTGGTTTGGCTACGATACACATCACATTTATCTGACCGTACAACATGAGCCTGCATCCCTTGCACGTCTATAAACTCGCTGTTAGGCAATTGCCATTGCTTGAGTTCAGCCACGCTACGATCAGGCGCCCAATAAAAGGCTACGAGAGCAACCAGTAGCGCCATCATAGCGATGAGTAAATAAATGATTGCTTTTACGAGCCATTGTGCCAATTTATTAAATCCGTTTAATGAGATGACGTTACTTACTATGGCTGATTCACTTTAAAACCAATGCGAGTGCTACTGGAGTAGATTTTTCGTAGCCTCTGTCACGCTTGCGAACCGCAAATAAGAAAAATTTATAACAGTAGCACGTGGTTACCAACTTGCCAACGTATCTATTTTATTTAGAATTGCCTATATTGCTAAAGCCGATTCGAGTGCTCATAGCTGCAAGATAACAAACGATACGTCTTTTATACAGGCATTATAGTTATTAGTAAATGAAAAACCCGATATTCAAGGATCACTTAAATATCGGGTTATTGTTAATCACAACTATTGGGGTTGCTAAGCTATATTAAGAAGAAATACGCCCACAGCCCTACTACAACTGTGGCAATAATATTCAAAATGACACCTGTACGGATCATCTCTGACTGCTTAATGAGCCCAGTACCAAACACAATGGCGTTTGGCGGTGTGGCAACGGGTAGCATAAAGGCACACGACGCACCGATACCGATGACCAATACCAACACCTCATGTGGCAATCCCATTTGTTCAGCAATCGCGGCGAACACTGGCACCAATAGTGCAGCAGAAGCCGTATTAGAAGCAAACTCCGTCAAAAATATAATAAATGCCGATATGGCAATCATCACAATGATGAGTGGTGCAGATGATAATGCATTGGCCACCGTCTCACCAAGTACCAAGGAAGCTCCTGATACCTTTAAAACCGTCGATAGCGCAATACCGCCACCGAATAACATGAGTACGCCCCAATCGGTGTTATCAGAGACCTGTTTCCATGACACCAAACCCAGACTGACTACTGCCGCTGCGGCTGATAAGGCAATAATCGCATCAGTATCAGTAATATCAAGCGCGGCACCAATTTTTTTAGAAAATATCCAGCTTAATGCGGTGATAATAAAGACGATAATCGTCACCACACGCGGTTTATTCCAAGCGATAGGCTCGTCTTCAACCATGACAATTTTACGATTTAGGTTGGGCTTTAGGAACAGATACATCGCACCGAGCAATAATGGTAGTAACACCAACATCATCGGTACACCAAACTTCATCCAATCAACAAAAGCGATATTAAGCGCTTTTGCAGCGATGGCGTTGGGCGGTGAACCAACGATAGTTCCTAAGCCACCAAGACTTGCTGAGTAAGCAATACCCAGTAGTACAAACACAAAAGTGCCGCGATCTTTTTCACGGTCAACTTGGGTCAAGATACCGAGTGCTAACGGCAACATCATAGCCGCTGTGGCAGTGTTCGATATCCACATTGACAAAAACGCTGTCACCCCAAATATCAAAAATACCGCCGTGCCTAGCTTGCCGCCTGACATCGATAGTATTTTTAGGGCAATTTTCTTGTCTAATTGCTGCACGTGCAACGCCGCTGCCAGAGCAAAACCACCAAAGAATAAATAAATCGTCGGACTGGCAAAGCTCTGCAAGCCTATTTTGGCATCAAACTCTGGAATGCCAATCAATGCACCAACCACGACCACTAAGAGCGCGGTGATGGTCACATGTACTGCTTCCGTTAGCCACAACACGCCGATAAAGAACAACATCGCCAAGCCTTTATTGGCATTGATATCGAACGGTAATACGTTGTAGATGATCATACTAATAATCGCTGCAACGGCAACAACGATCAACCCTTTACCTGTGCCCTTCGGAAAGGTATCGGTAAATAAATACTCATTGCCATCATCAGGTAGATGGCTATCTAGCTTTTGCTCTGACATAAAATGTCCTTATTTCCTTAAAGACAGGGGAAGAAACTTATATATACCGACGTGTTTTAGTGATCATTTAGCCATCAACCCAAAAAGATACGCCGCTATCATAATAGATATATAGCAGAAAAATCATTTGGCAAAGTCTTTTGCAAACCCATACTGAGCCATGCTTTTAGTAGTGCTTTAAATTTAACAACTTACTATTCTGAGTATACTCTTATAATTATCCATCGTTAGGTAGTAGCAACCATTGTGATGCATAGTTACACAACGTCACTAAACAAGCGCACATCGTATCTGTACAACGTCATGGTGCTATTCCATACTAAATCAGTAAAAAACTAAACACCAGTATAAGACGCGTAATAAAATGCGTAGGATAAAATGTACAGCAAGCATATTTTATTGGCGCTTTTATTGGAAGGTTAATAAAAACAAACAGGAGCACTTTATGACAGATTCAAACAAAACCGACTCGACTACTAAAATGGCACGAAAAGATATCAATCAAGATGGACTGTCCAAACAGGACCAGCAGCGTACTGATGACTCTGCACTGGATATGATGCAAGGCATGCACGAACACGAGGACCATAAGGAAGATGATAAGTAATCTACTTAGCCAACAAACTTAAGAGCGCTCATCAATTAGATGAGCGCTCTTTACGTTTTCTCGGTTGTCTTTTTTCTGGCAGATTGTCTGACACATAGTTATAAACAAAGGCGGCAGTGAGAACAATAGTAATGGGTAAAAACAACGCGCCATAGCCCACTTTGGCATATAAAAACGCACCGACCGTACTACCACCGCAAAAGCAGTACCAAATAATCGCTTGAAAGCCTAATGTCGGCTTGCTAATCGAACGACCTGCCAGCCAATTACCGATGGCCGCGCCCATATCCGAGGTCAGTCCGGTCAAGTGTGTGGTACGAATCACTGCACCGCTATAAGTCGCGACCATCGCATTCTGCAACCCACAAGCCATCGCGGCAGCCAACTGCCCTAGATAATCGTGCTGCTGATATAACCAATAGCTGAGCAATAATAAACCTGCTTCAATATAAAGAGCATTACCGTAACGCCTGCCTAGTGTCAATGACGTCTGACCAATGACAAAACCGCTCAATATTGCCCCTGCCAAAAAAGACAGCAATATCGCACCAATAAACAAGATACTACGAGCATCTAGATAAGCAACCGCCGCGGCAAACAAGCTCACATTGCCCGTCACATGAGAGACAGATAAGTTGGTAAAACCCATCAATGCGGCTGTATTGACGCAGCCTGCACTAAACGCCAGCACGGCGCCGCCCCACAATATCCATCTTGGTAGTCTGGTTATCATATTTGTCGCCTAAAGGCTCATCACCAAAAAAGCCCATAGTATAACTAAAAAAGACAACCGATTGGCTGTCTTCCTTATTTCTCAATATACATTATTGAGAAATACCTTTAATTATTTCTGTTCATCAAGCATCATTAATTGCTCGCTAATAGCAACGGTATTAAAACCTGCATCAACGAACATAATCTCGCCAGTGATACCAGACGCCCAAGGTGATAGTAAGAAAAGGGCAGCATTGCCTACTTCAGTTTGGGTAATATTACGCTGTAGCGGGGCAATTTTTTCACTGACATCAAGCATTTTACGGAATGACTTGATACCACTGGCAGCAAGCGTACGGATAGGACCAGCAGAAATCGCATTGACACGAATCCCTTCACCGCCCATAGAAGTAGCAAGATAGCGCACGCTCGCTTCAAGACTGGCTTTTGCCATACCCATGACGTTGTAATTTGGCAAGACTGAAATACTACCTTCATAAGTCAAGGTCAGCATCGAGCCGTGGCGCATTGCCAACAACTCACGTGAGGCTTTTGCTAATGCCACAAAGCTATAGCTTGAGATGTCATGAGCAATTTGGCTACCTTCACGGGTCGTTGCGTTGACGAAATCCCCATCCAGCTGATCCATCGGTGCAAAGCCAATTGCGTGTACCACCCCATCGATACCATCACCCCAATGGGCAGTGACTTGCTCAAAACATGCAGCAATCGACTCATCAGACGCCACGTCACACTCAAGAACTAAATCTGCTTCGAACTTTTCCGCGGCCATATCCACACGTTTTTTGATTTTATCATTGGGATAGGTAAGAATCAGCGATGCGCCTTCACGATGTAAGGCTTCAGCGATTGCCCAGGCAATAGAAAGTTTGCTGGCGATGCCGGTGACGACAAAGCGTTGTCCTTGTAGTAGCATAATATTTCCTTGTTGAACGGTTAAAACTCGGTAAAATGAGCCGGTATAAAAATGGCAAATAAAAATATAAAAGTTGCTATATTATACACGAATCAGTTTAAGTAAACAGTCGTAAACTATAGCTACCTAAACAGAGCCCTGTCGTTCATTAATGATACTTTCTTGTATCACTCTAAATGGTATTTTATATATACAAATATTCAGACAGTATTACTTTAATTAGCTGAAAGGGTTTATCCATAACGGTATGAAGTTGAGCTATTTTCAAGTATAATCACAACCCTCCAGCTTGCACAATTTTTATAAAAATCCTTTACAAGCGTTGTTTGTAATTAAGGATTTAGCGTTAAGCTACACCCACATTTTGGATGGCTGCCAAACTTATGAGCAATACCCCAACAATAACATCAGATTATCAAGAAAGCATCGAGTCCTATCGCCAGCTTATTACCTCGACTGGCGAAGACCTACAGCGCCCAGGCTTAGAAGAAACCCCAATGCGTGCAGCAAAAGCCTTTGCTCACTTGACTCAGGGTTATCATCAAAGCTTGGATGAAGTCGTCAATGATGCGGTCTTCCCATCGACCAATCGTGAATTGGTCTTGGTGCAAAACATTGAATTTTATTCATTATGCGAGCATCATATGTTGCCGTTTCATGGTGTCGCGCACATTGGCTATTTACCAAATGGTCAAGTCTTAGGGCTATCAAAATTCGCCCGTATCGTCGATATGTTTGCTCGTCGCTTACAAATTCAAGAGAATTTAAGCGAACAAGTGGCGCAAACGATTATGGATGTGACTGGCTGCCGCGGTGTAGCGGTCGTCATGGATGCAGCGCACATGTGCATGATGATGCGCGGTGTCAACAAACAGCATTCGACCACGCGCAGTACAGCGATGTTAGGTGAGTATGTACACGACAACCAAGCACGTAATGAGTTTTTAGACGCTGTGCCAAAACGCCGTCCAGCATTTTAATTTAGCTGTTTAGAAACATAAAAAAGCACCTTACTATGAAAGTAAGGTGCTTTTTCTTTTAGTGACTTTTTTATTATGGCTAAGCGACTTTATCACTCTTAGACTCACTACCCGCATACTCATCACTAGCCTGCTTAATCTTCGTTAGGATACCTTTAATTTCAGATGCGGATAGATACGTTGGCACGGCATAGGTGTCACTGACTTCTTTTGCCGCTGCTTTAGCAATGTTATCAAAATCACTGCTCTGCATCCCTTTAACCATTGGATCGATATTTAAGCTTGCTATCAAATCGCGTACTTGGGCGATTAGATGATCAGTTATATCGCTATCACTACTGCTAGCCTGACCTACTTGTACCATGCCCGTTTTTCTAGCCAATTCAGCTAAGCGTTTTTTAGTGGCTTTACGATTTACATCGAGGACATATGGCAGCACGATGGCATTGGCACGACCATGTGGAATATGGTAGTAAGCCCCTAACTGGTGAGCGATGGCATGGACATAACCGAGACCAGCTTTGTTAAAGGCTATCCCGCCGTAATGAGCGGCGATACCCATCTCTTCTCTGGCTTTAAGATTGCCGCCATCTTTATAAACCAGCGGTAAGTTTTGCATGACAGATTTGGCAGCAGAGGCAGCATAATAATCAGTCTCGACACTAGCATTGGCACTCATCCATGCCTCTAACGCATGGGTTAAGACATCGATACCGGTATCAGCGGTAATATGCGCAGGCATGCCTTTCATAATCACAGGGTCAATCGCCGCCGCTAGTGGCACCATTTTGGGGTCGATAGACAGGGATTTTTGATGAGTTTTGTCGTCTGATACAACTGCGCCAAGCGTTGCTTCTGAGCCAGTACCCGCAGTCGTAGGCACACAATATAACGGTACAGAAGGCTTTCTGGCTTTAAGAATACCCATAAGTTGTTTTGGCTTGCAGTTATTGCCTTGAGACATGGCAATCATCTTGGCGGCATCAATCACCGAGCCACCACCGATAGCTATGATCGAATCGCACTTAGCCTCTACAGATTTACGTAATCCCTCTTCGACAACCTGAAAAGTAGGGTCTGGGGTAATACCATCATAGACGGTATAGCTAATATTTTTTTTGTCTAAGTAATCAGTAATTTTAGCGGGTATACCAAGCTTATTGAGCACGGCGTCAGTGACGATAAACACATTGCTACTACCTTCATTAATGGCCATATCGCATAGCTCATCGCAAGAGCTCTCACCGACAAATAACATCGGTCTTCTAATAGGTACAACGTAAGCAAATGCTTTTAGTACTTTGGCGCGAGTTTTGGCAACTGCTAAATAACCGGCATATTGCAACGGGTTATTGCTTACTAGCTTAGAGATACTATTGTGTTTTTTCATGGGTAAAAATCCTTTTTAATGACGGTAATAATAGCAATGGCAACCATTTAAAGCAGCGATTTAAACTGCTCTTTAACTAAAAATTAAACAAATTTATGCATTTAACTAAAGTGAACGTCTGTTTAACTTATTGTATCACCGTCTTTTTTAGGATGTTGTGATTACTATGAACTGCTATGTTCTGATTATTTAAGGCTGTCGCTGTCTGTATAAGCTAAAGCATACTCGCCTGCAATAATTGCTGAGCATAGGGATGCTGCGGGTTATTAAAAACATCTTCAGTACGCCCAGACTCAACACACATTCCGTCTTTGAGCACCATAATATACTGACATAAGGCGCGCACTACTTTTAAATCATGACTGATGAAGACATAACTGATTTGCAATTTTTGTTGAATTTCTCGTAGCAAGTTGACGACAGTCACCTGGGTGGTGCTATCAAGCGCCGAAGTCGGCTCATCTAATATCAATAGACTTGGCCGCATAATCAGGGCACGCGCCAATGCCACACGTTGACGTTGACCACCTGAGAGCTCATGCGGATAACGCTGGGAAAAATCAGCTGGCAAATGCACGGTAGCAAGACTGTCCATTACCGCCTGCTGGCGTGCTACCTTATCAACGCCTTGTACTAGCAATCCTTCTTCTACGATTTGCATCACTGTCATACGAGGGTTGATACTAGCAAAGGGATCTTGAAATACCATTTGAATCTGCGAGCGAAACTGACGCAGCTCACGTTTTGACAAGGTTGTAACTTCTTGTCCATTGATTATTATCTGTCCACTGACACGTGCTTGATTGCTAAGTAACTGACTTAAGGCAAGGGCAATCGTCGTTTTGCCAGAGCCTGACTCACCAACGATACCCAGCGCATGCCCTTTTTGTAACGTCATGTCGACGTCTTTTACTGCATCAAACCAACGTTTGGTTGCGCCAAACAAGCTTTTTTCAATTGCAAACTTTACTTGTAGGTTATTTACTTGCAATACAGTTGATTGCTGACTTTGCTCGTCATTAGAAAAGTTTAGCGCTTGCCCAAAGTCTTGCTGAATCAGCGAGCGGGTATATTCGGCTTTAGGCTGGTTAAATACTGCTGCCGTCTGCCCTTGCTCAATCGTCTGCCCTTGGCGCATGACGATGACGTCGTCACTGTAGCGCCTAACTAAATTCAAATCATGGCTTATAAGCACCATCGCCATATTATGCTGACGCTTAAGATCATCTAACAGCTTAAGGATTTCATGTTGCAAAGTCACATCTAGCGCCGTGGTTGGTTCATCAGCGATTAAAATATCGGGCTGTTGCGCCAACGCCATTGCTATCATTACGCGCTGGCGTTGACCGCCTGATAGCTCATGTGGATAGCGACCTAGTTTATCAGTAGGATCAGTGATATTAACATCAGCTAACAAAGCGATACTTTTTTCGCGCCATTGTTTCTTAGGTACACCGCTTAGACGAAGAGACTCAGCGATTTGCTTGGCAACGGTATGTAGCGGGTTTAATGCCGTCATCGGCTCTTGAAACACCATGCCGATACGCTGTCCGCGGATAGAGCGCAGCGCAGCATTACGTGCATTAGCACTAACATTGGCATTGGTTATTGGTAGTGCCGTCAACCCTGTTGAGCTTGCTAGCTTTACCTCACCGCTAATGCTCAAATTATCGGGTAACAGCCCCAATAGCGCCAGACTGGCGATAGATTTTCCCGAGCCTGACTCACCAACGATGGCCAAGGTTTGTCCTTGTCTCAGCTCATATGATAGTTTATCGACTAGAACAACACTTGCATCAGTGACGATGCTAAGTTTATCTACTGCTAGCATTAGCTTATTTTTTACATTGCTATGACTTTCGCCTAAAAGGTTATTTTTATCAGTAGCAGTTGCCATATTAGCGCTTATCATATTATCGGTTTTCATATCAGGAACGCCTCGGATCAAACGCATCGCGCAGCGCTTCGCCAACGAAGATTAGCAATGATAAAATAAAGGTTAGACTAAAAAATCCCGATAGCGCAAGCCAAGGTGCATCAAGATTGTTTTTTCCTTGTACCATCAGCTCGCCGAGCGACGGCGACCCAGGCGGCAAACCATAACCCAAGAAATCCAATGCCGTCAGAGCAATAATATTAGCAGTCAATATAAACGGCAGCTGTGACAAGCTTGACGCTAAGGCATTGGGCATAATATGTCTGAGCATGATTTGACTGTCCGACACACCCAAATTACGCGCCGCACGCACATAGTCAAAGTTACGGGCACGCAAAAACTCAGCCCGCACCAAACCGACCAAGCCCATCCAACCAAATAACAACATCATGGCAAATAGCATAGTAATACTAGGGCTAAACAAGCTGACCAAAATAATAATCATAAACAGCTGCGGCATACCGCCCCATACTTCCATAAAGCGCTGCCCTGCTAAATCTACCCAACCACCATAATAACCTTGTATCGCACCAACGATAATACCAATAAGCGCGCCTGCTAGCGTCAAGGCCAGACCGAACAACAAAGATACCCGCATGCCGTAAAGTATCCGCGCCAGCACATCACGACCCAAATCATCTGTCCCAAGCCAATTTTGGCTATTGGGCGCGGCTGGATATGGAATTCCTAGCTCAACGTTCGGTGTCTGATCAGCAAAAGGGATGGGCGGCATAATATAAAAGCCCTGCTCATCAATCAGCATTTGTACCGCAGGGTCTTTATAGTTGGCTTCGGTCTCGAACACCCCGCCAAAAGTCGTTTCGGGATAGGCTTTTAGTACGGGAAAATAATAATCACCTTGATACTGCACCAGTAGCGGCTTGTCATTGGCAATCACATTGGCTGCCATACAAATAACAAATATCAGGGCAAAAATAAATAGCGATATCACTCCAAGGCGATTGTGACGAAAACGGTTTAGGCGTGCCTGCCAAATAGGATTTAGGCGGCGTTTTTTTTCTAGTGGAATAGAAGAGGCAGTTGAGGGCGTTGAGGATAATGGATGACTTGACATTAGCGCCCCTCAAAATCAATACGCGGATCAATTAAGTGATAACTCAAATCACTAATTAACTGCAATAATAATCCGAGCAAAGTAAAGATAAACAGCGTGCCAAATATCACCGGATAATCACGCTGCTGAATAGCTTCGAAACCTAACAACCCCAAACCATCAAGCTTAAAGATAATTTCAATGAGAAAATTACCGGCAAAGAAAATCCCAACGATAGCCGCTGGGATACCAGCAATAATAATCAGCATGGCATTACGAAACACATGACCGTATAACACTTGCCGTTCGCCCAAACCTTTTGCTCGCGCGGTAAGCACATATTGCTTACCCAGCTCTTCCAAAAAACTAAACTTGGTCAAATAGGTCAAGCCAGCAAAACCACCAACGGTACTTGCTAAGAGCGGCAATGCCAGATGCCAAAAGTAATCTTTCACTTTACCAAGCGCACTTAATTGATCAAAATTCTCGGAAGTTAATCCTTGCAGTGGAAAAATGTTCCAGTAGCTACCCCCAGCAAAAAACACCAGTAATATGACAGCAAATACAAAAACGGGTATTGCATGGCCGATAGCAAGCAGCATGGCTGTTGCTTTATCAATCCCTGAACCATGATGCATCGCTTTATAAACCCCGAGTGGAATGGCGATCATATAAATCAGCAGCGTACTCCAAAGCCCTAGCGAGATCGATACGGGTAGTTTCTCTATAATCAGGTCGGTCACCGTCTGACCTTTAAAAAACGACTCACCAAAATCCAACTGGGCATAATTTTTTAGCATCAGCCAAAAACGCTCTGGTGCCGATTTATCAAAGCCATATTGAGCATTAATCGCCGCCACCATCTCCTCTGATAAACCGCGTGTCCCTTGATAAGTGCTGTTGTTGCCTGCACTGCCCGCGCCAATATTACCACCAAGCACATTGTCTTTTGCGCCTTGTTCGATAAGCGCCAGCTGCTGCTCGACAGGACCACCAGGCGCTGCTTGTACAATCACAAAGTTTGCGAGTAATATCAAAAAAAGCGTCGGTAATATCAGCAGTAACCTTTTCAAGATATAACGACCCATAACGACGGCTTCCTAAAATAAAGAGAGATGACAACTTAGTATTTAGAAGTTATTTTTAAGCTCACGTAACTCGGCAAATACGGTCAAAGACTTATCGTCATCGATATTTACCTTAGACTTAACACCAGCGATCACACTCGATTCTTGCGTACGCAAAAACACATTGATTGCGCGTTCATGCTCTAAAGTGACTGGCAGCGTCGGGATACCTTGAGCGGTTTTTTCTTCTGCTTGAGCCAGCGCTTGCTGCATCGCCGCATTGTCAGGCTCGATAGACAAACCAAAGCGTAAGTTGCTGGCAGTATATTCGTGTGCTGGATACAGCAATGTCTCGGCTGGCAAGCCATTTAAACGCTTAAAGCTGTCATGCAATTGCTCAATCGTGCCGGTAAAGACGCGTCCGCAACCGGCACTAAACAAGGTATCACCGCAAAAACAATGCTTCTGTCCATCGATATCCAAAATATATGCCACGTGGCTTGCGGTGTGACCGGACACATCCCATACTTGCGCGGCACAGCCCCAAGCACTGACCGTACTGCCGTCTTTAATAGTTTGATCTTCATCGACATTGTGCTCGGTATGCGCAACCAAATGAGTCATTGGATAAGATTCTTGTAGCTCGGCGACGCCTCCGATATGATCATGGTGATGATGTGTGGTCCAGATGGACGTCAGCTCTAAGCCGTTTTCTTCTAAATAGGCGATAACTGGCTCGGCTTGACCCGGATCAATGACAATCGCCTGCTTATTATTTTCATTAATGAGTGTCCAAATATAGTTGTCATTGAACGCTTTAATGGGGTGAATACGAATACTCATATAAAATCCTTAGCAGTGATTGTCTTTATTACTGATGTTTTTTATTAAATTTTAAAAACCAAATGAAACACGATTTTATTTACTGGTTTAAATGATAATTTTTAAATAACTGTTTTAAGCCATTATTTTAAACTATTGCTTTAAGTATAGATTAACGCGAGCTTCTGCTTCTTTATCTGTCCACCAATAATCGATACCGATAGCATTGGTCGGGAGTTTTGCAGTATGACGATATTGATTCCAGTAGGCAACATTGGTGCTAGGTTTGCCGTATAAAGGGACTAAATAATGTCCTGCCCGTAGCAGGCGATCAAGTACGTGCGTATATAAGACGATCTCATCGCGATTTTTAGCGTCGCCCAGTTTTTTAATAACACTGTCAATCGCAGGATTTTTAATACCGATAGTATTATGATTACCTGCTTCATCAGCAGCGGCACTGCCCCAAAAACCCACTTGCTCAGCATCAGGTGATAGACTTTGGGCGAAGACATCGACGACCATATCATAGTCAAAACGGCGTATGCGCTCGTAATATTGCGGCCCATCGACTTGACGTAAGCTCGCATCAAAGCCCAAACGCTTTAGATTACGGATATAAGGCAATAATACACGCCCCATGGTTTCGCCTGTCATCAAAATCTCAATCTGAGCAAGCTTGCCGTTTGGTTGATACAACTTCATATCATCATAATAAAAACCCGCATCTAGTAACAGCTGCCGCGCCTTTAACAATCCTTCACGATTAAATCCGCTACCATCGCTGGTTGGCAATTGCCATTCGTCTAGTACTGCTTGCCGCTGACTCGGTTCAAGTTTGGCGAGCAATGGGCTTAATACCTGCATCTCAGCCGCAGATGGCGTACCAGTTGCAGCAAGCTCTGAGCCATGAAAAAAACTTTGCAAGCGCTCATACTGCCCATGGAATAAAGTTCTGTTCATCCATTCAAAGTCATAAGCCTTGCTCAATGCTTGACGGACGCGAATATCTTGAAAAAGTGGCCGGCGCATATTCATCACCAGACCCTGCATCGGTACTGGATTTTCGCTGCTGATGGTTTCTTTATTAATCAGACCTGCTTTGACGGCTGGGAAATTGTAACCGGTGGCCCAATTAGAGGCTTTGTTTTCCGGACGGAAACGATATTGCCCAGATTTAAAACCCTCAAAAGCAATCTCATCACTTTGATAATAGACGAATTTAATCATATCAAAGTTATAACGACCGCGATTGACCATCAAATCACGGCCCCAATAATTGGGATCACGCACGTAGCTGACCGCACGTCCGGCATCGACACGGCCGAGTTTATAAGGCCCACTACCCATCAATGGCGTCAGGGTAATTTTCTCAAAATCAGTATCAATAGAGGACTTGGCAAAGACAGGAAACTGTCCAACCGTCAATAAAATCTCTTTATTTTCATCAGACTTAAAAACAAACTTTACCCGCTGCTTATCGATAATCTCAACGTCTTTAATATCGCCTAAATAACTGCGGATATACATCGGGCCTTTATTCAATATCGCATCATAAGTGGCTTTGACGTCACTGCTGGTCACCGGCGAGCCATCCCAAAAGCGTGCGGCAGGATTAATATGGTAAATAATCCAACTGGTATCATCAGGATCATACGTGACTTTATTTGCCAGCTGCGGATACATGGTAAAGGCTTCATTGAGTGAGCCTGTCATCAAGGTATCATACAGATAGTCCGTACCAACCATCGCCACACCTGTGGTCATCCATTTATTGGCCGCATTAAAGGTGCCGCGTGCATCCAATGAAAGCGTACCACCTTTGGGCGCCTTTGGATTGGCATAGGGCATGTATGGTACGTCAATATACTCAGTGGTACTATTGTGCCCAAGCGCAGTCGTGGTGATTGGCGCTGCGATACTAACAGGTATCCAGCTGCTAGTCATGACAAGCAAGACGGCTTTTAGTATGGTGTTTTTTAGCATCATGACTATGTAATACCCCTCATAACGACCTTCTACTCTAAACCGACTTGGATAAAAAATGCGCGACTGACGGCAAAATAGGCAATTGAAGAAATTTTATCATAACAAACTTAGGTTTTTTAACCTAATGCTTTGCGGTGTTAAGGATGCTACATAACGCATTATGCTACTTAAAAAAACGCTAATAGACATAAAAAAAGACGCAGCTCTTAAAGTTGCGCCTTTTGTTTCAAAGCCTGTACTAACTTAAGCGTGTTTTTTTTCAAAATCTATCATAAAGTCAACCAACTGCTGTACCCACTCTAATGACACTGCATTGTAAATACTGGCGCGCATACCGCCGACATCGCGGTGACCTTTTAGATTCATGAGGCCCGCCGCCTCTGACTCTTCTAAAAACACTTTATCAAGGCTGCTGTCGGCTAACGTAAACGGCACGTTCATGATAGAGCGATATTTGGGGTCAACGGGATTACTATAGAAGCTGCTGTCATCAATCGTTTTATAGAGTAAATCGGCTTTTTGCTGGTTGATTTTACCAATAGCAGCAACGCCGCCCTGCTCTTCTAACCAATCAAATACTAGTCCTGCTAAATACCAAGAATAAGTCGCTGGCGTGTTTGACATCGACCCTTTATCAGCTTGATGTTCATAGTTCATCAGTAGCGGGCACCACTCGCTTGCCTTGCCCAATAAGTCTTCACGAACAATGACAATAACCAAGCCTGCTGGCCCGATGTTCTTTTGAGCACCAGCGTAAATCATGCCAAATTTAGACACATCGACTGGCTGTGACAATATGCAAGAAGACATATCGACGATAATAGGCGCATCCACTTGTGGCGGCTCAAATATCTGTAAGCCATGAATCGTTTCATTGGCACAGTAGTGAAAATACACTGCATCGTCGCTAATCGCCCATTCGCTTTGGGCTGGCACATCAGTAAAATTACTATCTTTGCCTGTTGCAACGACGTTCGTTTCACCAAGACCAAGTTTCGCATATCGATCTGCTTCTTTGATGGCTTTACCTGACCAAGTACCGGTCGTCAGATAATCTGCGCGGCCGCCATTTAATAGGTTTAACGGAATCGCTGAAAACTGTAAGCTGGCGCCGCCCTGTAAAAACAGCACTTTATAATTATCTGGAATGTCCATCAACGAGCGTAACTTGGTTTCAGCTTTTTCGGTAATGGCAACGTACTCTTTACTACGGTGACTGACTTCCATCACCGACATACCGCGCCCTTGCCAATCAAGCAGTTCTTCTTGAGCACGTGCTAATACGGCTGTTGGTATGGAGGAAGGACCCGCTGAAAAGTTAGGTACACGGTTAGGAGCAGCTTTAGTCGTCATAATCATTATCCTAAATATGATGAAATCATCGTTGTTATTAAAGGTTAAGGGTGAGTTTTATCGTTATTTTTAATCTATGTCATAGTAAGTGGCAAATCTTTAACTCTGACTTGAGAACTGCTCCCAAAGCTGACGCTTAAGGCTACTATCAGCAAGCATCTCATCCAATGTGGGCACAGTGGTAAGATTGGGATGCTCAAGACCCTCAGGTAACGGCGTTAATGCCGCAACCTGTATATCTTCACTGCGCCCAATCTTAAAAACATATCCAGCAAGACTGGCATTGGCAAGCTCAGCTGTATCCATACCTTCACAGATAGGAAATGAGGTCGTCTCACAAGTGATTGATAGCGCTTGCGTGATATTTTGCCATAGCTTTTGACTGTCATTATTGAGGGCTTGAATATCAACCAAAATCACCCAGTCGCCATAGCGACCACCTTGTAAATCAAATGGCGCTACTTTTTGAAAGCTTTCCTGCTTAAAACCATCATCTTTAAAGCTATCAGCGTTATCGATATTAGAAACAGCGGCTTGTTGGACGACAGTATCTATGAGGGGCGTAACGGCTGTATTAGAAGTCTCTGGGACCGTAGTATCAAAGCTATAAGTAACGGGGCTTTGTTGGTCAGGATAGCTTAAATCTGGCTCATGAGCGTCATCATGATAGCGGTTAATAGAAGATTCATCATCTACTATGCCTGATATAGTGTCCACAGACTCTATATTTGAATGGGCAACGTTTGCCGTATCAACACTTGGACGTTCTACGTTTGGATGGCTGATGTTTTGCTGTTCAATGCTTATAGCAGATGAAATAGGCTGAGTGTTAGCGTTAGTATTAATGTCAGCTTCAGTATTAGTAGGCGCAGAAATATCAGCGATATTAATAGTCTCAGAGCTCGGCTGTACCCACTGACTAATACCCATCATCGCTAAAATCTGACGCTGTTGCATACGCTGCTGCAATATAACTAGCGGTTCTTGGATATCACTCATACAACACTACTATCCTATTTATCTTAAATGGTTTTACAAATTTTAATGTCAAAAGTAATACTAAAAAAGCTGTCGAACCTGCAACCAATGCTCTGATAGTAAGGTTAAACAATCATATTCATCCTGACTGACTATCGTATCGTGTAACATCGCCGTATGCAATGTACTCAGCCATTGCCGGTAATCATTATAAGCATAAGGCTTATTGGTAGTCGTATTATAATCTATTTGACCGCTACTCTGTTGTCGCTCTTGTTGCTTTTCTTGAATGTTATCGTCGTACTTAGAACCTGTGGTAGAAGGCTTAAAGGTAGAGGGCTTAAAGATAGGCACAGCTTCTAACAACGCCAGCAGCTGAACACTATTTAAGTTTTGGGCGGTAAGCAGCAACCATTGTAAATTTGCCTCACTTACGGCTGTCAAATCAATATCAATCAGGCGCGCTTGGCGGCGCAGGTCGACGACATAGTTGGCATTACTGGTATTATTACCATCGTTTGATAAGCGATAAGCCAATAAAACCAGTATCGAACGCTCAGCAACGCTAAGGCGATAAAAAATCTGACCTGAAGGATCAAGCTGGGCAACTATATCACCCCTGCCAGCTTGCAGTTTTTGCTGCCAAGACGGGTATTCATTTGAATGTTCATCATTTAGTATCGTAGTCAGTACGGGTAGAAGTTGCTGTAAATGCAGTGCCTGCCATAATGCTAAAATCGATGGGGTTCGTAATTTGCTATTATTCGAATGAGTGAATACTGGCTTGATTTTACCAATATCACCTTTTTCATCCATTACGTTATCAGCAAAATTCCGGCTTAAATCAGCTGTTAGCTCACTTTCAAATAACTCAAGCATGCCTTTCTGATAGCGACTAAGTGTGTTACGACATTTTTCTTGCTGAATATAATGCTGGTAACTTTGGTGACTATGGCTGCTATCACTCTTTAAGCGTAATTCATTGATAGCATTCTGAGATAAATCATGCTGAGACAGTTGTTTTATCGCCAATATCATTAAAGCACTGTCCAAACGACGGTCGAGCTTCGCCAGCATTTCTAACAACTTAGCGTTTAGCGTATGCGGTAAAATTTGTACGTTATTGCTAGTTTCTATTTTAGAATCACTATTGGCATCAGTCACAAATATACTGTCGTTAAGCAGCCCAATCCAAATATCAGTTAAATCATAAGTTGCCGTTGTTGATAATATGCACCCTTGATGACATAGCAGCACTGCTTCAATCAAAGCCTGTGCCCCTAGCGGATGATAACTATGGTTGAGAATATACTGCGGCAATGAGACCTTTTGTATATCATCGATACTGATTAAGGCTTTCGCTGGTAAGTCGCTATCCCGTTTTGCTTGCCAAGGCTTTAACAACTTATGAGCACCAATATCTTCTGCCTTTACCTGCAAACGCCCATCAATAACGACGTCTTGCTCTACGACAAACTCAAGCCCGTCATCTGCATCTGCTTCTGAGTCACTACTCATTTCGCCAGTAGGAAGTGCTGTGACCACTTTGTCAGCAGCTTCATCGGGATTGCTAGCAACGTTTTTACTCGTCGTATGATTGTCTTTACTAGCATTGCTTTTATTAACATTGTTTTTGCTTAGGCTATTTGCAGTTATCACACCCCAATCACCCAAGCGCCGCTGCTCATGTATCTCTTTTATTTTTTGTTGATTTATGCGCTTCTCTTTTGCCACTTGTACAGCAAAATCATGATAAGCATTGCCGTTAATAGCACTCATGCGCTCAGCCAAACTTGGATGCGTGGCAAACCACGACAAATCCCCTAAATCTGCGCCACTACTGGCAAAGAAGAAATGACTAAGTCCGTTGATATCAGCGATACCAGTTAAGCGCGAACCCAGCGAATCCTTATGAATGGCTTTTAAGGTCTCCATAATCGCCGGCGAGCGCGTCAGCTGTACGCTGGTTGCATCGGCGAGCAACTCACGTTCACGATTAAAGCTATGTTTGATCAGCTGCGCACTGGCCATACTAGAAAAGCTCAATCCATGTATTAACAACGCCCAGATACTACGCGGTGCTTGGCTATCGAACTTATTATTATGTTGTAACCATCTTGATTGACTCTTAGCTGAAGACTCTTGGCTTTGCGACTGACTCTGCCAATAGCTTACCCACTCGCTATGGGTGGTAAAGTTTGCTGTCTGCGCTTCAGTGCTACGCGCCTGACTATCGATAGCTCTCTGAGACAAAGGGTTTTTTTGATTGACCGCACCATTGAAAGAGCCATCAAAATAATTCTGCTTGTTATTCTGATTACCAGCGCCAAAATTATTAATGGAATCACTCCAGTCATAGAGTAACTGCAAGCCTGCTAACACCACCATTAACTGTAAATTAAATGTGGCATCGCCATGCAATATATGGCCATATTCATGACCAATGAGTCCGTATAGTGCCTCATCAGACAGCTTATCAAGCGCGCCTTGGGTCACCACCAATACCATATCCTGACTATGACGACCTGCTACAAAACCATTAATCCCTTGCTCATCAGGCAGCACATACAGAATCGGCATACTCAAACCTGAAGCAATAGCTAGCTGCTGAGCAATTTCATAATAACGGCGGTAAACAGGCGGAAAATCACGTTCGTCACGCACTGCGATATGAAGGGCACTAAAACGAACCTTTGGTACCGACTCATGCTGATGGGCAACCCCGCGGCTGTGCTCCCACGCATCTTGGCTGTGATCGATAAACAACCGAACGGCACCAACTCGCTGAGCGATAGCACGACCACCTGTTTTTAAACGTCCATATTCTAAAAAACTACCAATCACAAAGCTACCTAGCGTCCATATGACCACCAGTATTAATACCCAATGATAAATGCCGCCAGTAAATATCGTCAGTAGCAGCGCCATAACACCGAGTGCCACCGCAATATGGGCAAATATAATAAGAAAAAACAACCCATACAGTAATAGACTGCGCCGAGTACGGCTACGCTGTGCACCAAAAAAATCCATCTATTTGTCTTACCTAAAGAGTGCTAAATGCGCCTGAACATATAAATATAGTTAAGTATTAGCTCATATTGACGATAGGTGCTTGTGCAATCGCCTTTCTATCTTCAAACACCAACGGACTGAGCGGACGAAAACCAAAAGTCGTGCTAACAAGATTATTCGGGAATACTTCGCGGTCGTTATTATAAAACATCACGCTATCATTATAATGCTGACGCGCAAATCCTATGCGATTCTCGGTATTGGTCAGCTCATCCATTAACTCTTTAATCATACTGTCCGCTTTTAGCTCAGGATACGCTTCCACCACAGCAGAAAACTGCCCTAATGCTTTCGACAACATACTCTCTGCTTTGGCAAACAGCGCCATGTGCTCAAGCGAATCGGGCTGATGCTTGCTAGAATCTTGCAGACTTTGAGCATGATTACGCGCACTAACAACACGGGTCAATGTTTCTTCTTCATGCGCTAAATAGCGCTTGGCGGTCTCCACCAAATTCGGAATCAAATCGTGACGGCGTTTTAGCTGTACATCTATCTGGGCAAAGCCGTTCTTAGCCTGATTGCGAGCGCGCACCAACTTATTGAATACTGATACACCAAATACAACCACCAGCACTACAAAGGCAATAAACAGCCAAATAAACATTTTCATCATAAAACCCCAAAATTTTTGGTCTTTATAGTTAACATTAGTGTTAATAAAGGTTACTACATTGTATTTTAACCCATATTTATGGCTCAAAGTTTAAAATCAGACGAAATGTAGACCAAAAAAAAGCCCTTTATAATGAAGGACTTATTATCAATATGAGGGTTTTAAAATTTAAAAGATTTTATTATCAAATTTTAGGCAAAAAAAAAGCGACTCCAAAAGCACATCCTCGGCACACATTATAACTATTACCGTTGCTACCTTCCGGTCCTGGCGGGATTCATAGAACAATGTTGCGAGGCTACCAATGGAGCCACCAGTTGCAAATTATACAAGGTTTTTTCATTATTACAACCCCAATCTTAAAACTGTTTGCTTTATGAGCCAAATAACTCCATAAATCCGCCTGTAACTTAAATGACAAAATTCTCACAGCAAGCTTTCTAAATTTTGTTAAATTAACTAGGGGTATTCGAAACCCTAGGATTCACCCAATAAATACAATCAGAATCGACTGCTTCTATAATCAGTCCTATATAAATTGGATACGGTATCAGGCTTCTTCAGTATACTTTTTTTAGGGCCTCACTCGTCTTTCTTGTATATAGGTTATTCTGAACCTGACTATACCATTTAAATATTTTAGTAACATTTTACTTAGGAGACAATGATGAAAACCACTCTACTTAATAAAGCGGCTCTGGCCACTGGTACGGCTGCCCTAATGACAGCAATGATGGGTAGCGCCCATGCAGAACCGACCGGCTATGACCAACTTACTTTTCAAACAGAAGTAAAAGAAGAAGTTGCAAACGATGAAGTACGCGCCAGCATGTACAAAAAAGCGCAGGCAGCGGACTCCAAAACGCTTGCTACTACGTTAAACACCTCTATTAATAATGCCATGAAAATCGCCAAGCGCTACCCAAGCGTGACAGTGACTACCGGACAGCAACGTACCTATCCGCGCTATGACAAAAACGATAAAATTATTGGCTGGACAGGGCAAGCAAGCATAGACTTAAAAAGCACTGATTTTGCGGCGACTAGCCAGCTGATTGCTGATTTGCAAGAAACCTTAGTGATGAACAATCTAAACTTTGGGGTTTCAGATGCCAAAAAAGATGCGCTAGAGCAAAAACTGATGACCGATGCTTCTCGTGCTTTTCAACAACAAGCTAAAAACATGACTCGTGCTTGGAATGCACGCGGCTATCGTGTCGTCAATGTCAATCTAAATACTGGCAGCAACTACCCTCGCCCTATGTATAGTGCTATGAATATGAAAGCTGCGTCTGCTGATGCATCTGTACCGAGCCAAAGCTTTGAGTCTGGTAATAGTACAATTTCAGTCACTGCCAACGGTACGATTGAGTTGACCAAATAATTTAGGAAGATAAATATCATTAATAGATTTTAAAACTAAGGGCAGTCGCTGCATTCAGTGACTGCCCTTAGTTTATATAAACTGCTTTTATCTTACGATTTATATCCGTCAATACTTGGCGCTATTTATCACTAGTTATTGTATTACTGGCTGCTCAAGCGTCATTGGTTTATCAGCAACCGGCTTAGTGAATGATTGCATATTGGGTTGTTTGCCATCTTGACGCATTTTTAATAGCACTTTTTGATACCATGGTAGACGCTGATAAGCCAAAAGCTGTTCCGCAATCTTCTTGTTATTTTGCAACGTCTGTGTATTTTGGATGACATAAACGGTACGCTCAACCTGTTTTAGCAGCTGCCCTTTTTCATTTTTAAGCACTATTTTTATATTGTGTGCACCCGGTAGAATATCGACGGTGGCAATTGAAACACTCAGACCTTGCGCCACTTCATTACCATCTAAGTAAATGCTCACGCTATCACCTGCTTGTAGAGCGGGTTTTAGTTGGACATTGACATCGATACTTTGAACTGGACGACGATAAGCGCGTTCTGCGCTAGGCTCAGTAATAGCAAGCTGATAGCTGACAGGGGCTTTAACCGCTGATGGTTTATCGGCAGGTGCAGGCGGCGCTTGGGTACTATTGGCAGGCTGATTATTTGCATTGCCAGTTTGGCTAGCACTGTTTGAACCAACACTATCGTTCCCAGTCATAACACTGGTCTGACTAATTTTCTTGCCTGATTGTTGTTCGTAGTTCTGCGGACGATCGGTAAAGGTAACTTGACCTGTCTTCTCATCGACGATTTTATAAATAGCAGCAGCATTTGCCATCGGCGCGTAAAGACTGGCTGTGCTAATGACGAGTCCTGTGAGTAGACTTAAGGTCAGATTTTTACGTAAAACATTGCTTTTTGATAATAAAGTCATAGTCAATCAGCCCAATAGGTATTGATTATTAATATATAGATAAAACTATTATGCGGTATTTTTAGCATTAAATCAGTAATGACCTCAAAAAACCTCATTAATCAAGCTAACCTCTTTAGTAAACAAAAAAACCAGCTAAGGGTTACTTAACTGGTTTTTCTTAATCAGAGGTTAAAGCTTTTATTGCTGATTAGCAGCTATAGTACAAGTCAAACTCAACGGGATGCACAGTGACGTTTAGACGCTGTACTTCTTCTTGTTTGAGCGCAATATAGGCTTCTAGCATCTCTTTAGTGAATACGTCACCTTTTAATAAAAACTCATGGTCATCTTTTAAGGCTTGCAGTGCCACTTCTAAGTTTTCAGCGACCGTTGGAATCAGTGCTTCTTCTTCTGGCGGCAAGTCATATAAATTCTTATCAGCGGCTTCACCTGGATGCATTTTGTTTTGAATGCCATCAAGACCTGCCATCAACAATGCGGCAAAGGCCAGATACGGATTGGCTGCTGGATCAGGGAAACGCGATTCGACACGGACCGCTTTTGGGCTGCTGACGTGTGGAATACGGATAGACGCTGAACGGTTAGAAGCTGAGTACGCAAGCTTAATAGGCGCTTCATAATGTGGCACTAGACGCTTATAACTGTTGGTCGATGGATTGGTAATCGCGTTCAATGCACGAGCATGCTTGATGATACCACCAATGAAATATAGCGCCGTCTCAGAAAGACCTGCATATTCATCGCCAGAGAAGGTATTGACGCCATCTTTTGAGATAGAAATATGCACGTGCATACCCGAACCATTATCACCAACGACTGGCTTTGGCATAAAGGTCGCTGTTTTACCAAACTGATGGGCGACGTTATGAACGGCATATTTTAGCTGCTGTACTTCATCGGCTTTACGAACTAGGGTGTTAAAAGCAACACCGATTTCTAGCTGACAAGGGGCAACTTCATGGTGATGAACTTCGATACAGCCTTCGCCAACGATATCTTCGATGCGCTCGCACATAACCGTACGCATATCTTGTGAGCTATCCACCGGTGGTACTGGTACATAAGCACCTTTGACACGTGGACGATGACCCATGTTGCCCCACTCATAGTCTTTATTGGTTGACCATGCTGCTTCTTCAGCGACAATTTCGTGGCTGACACCAGACATATCAATCGACCATTTAACTTCGTCAAAAACAAAGAACTCAGGTTCAGGACCAAAGTAAGCCGTATCACCGATACCGGTAGATTTTAAATACTCTTCAGCACGGCGTGCGATAGAGCGTGGATCCCGGTCATAGCCTTGTAGCGTTGATGGTTCAATGATGTCACAAGTCACGACCACAGTGACCGCATCAAAGAACGGATCGATAAATGCAGTCTCTGGATCAGGGCGCAAAATCATATCCGAGGCTTCAATACCTTTCCAACCAGCAATAGATGAGCCGTCAAACATTTTGCCGTCTTCCATCACCTCTTCGTCAACACTATGCGCCGGAAAGCTCATATGATGCTCTTTGCCACGTGTATCCGTGAAACGAAAATCAACCCATTTGGCATTAGATGACTCGATGAGATCAAGTAGTTTATTCGACATGAATATTTTCCTTTATGGTTATCGTATTACTGAGATTAAAGATTAGGGTTTAACGTCAATACTTAAAGCGATGAATTAACTGTTATTTAAAAACTATGAAATCTGTTGCTGAAATTAGGGCGTATTTTCTCGTTTTTAACGGCAGAATTAATGGTAAATTATAATCCGCCGAATAAATGCAGGTGCTATTTTAGCAACATCTGACTCATAATGCTGAACTCTTCAAATGCATATTAGTAAATATTTTTATAGCTGCTAGTAATACTTGGCACTCATACTGGTTAGACAGGCAACGACTCAGCATAACCTGAACAATCAAGACTGATTGAATCTGACTCATAAAAATATAGGCAATGATAGGCTGCGTTTGATAGACAGCAAAATAGTGGTAAGATAACGACGTTTAAAAAGTACTCGTTGTCATAAAAACTGCCTAACTTTACACCTTGCTATAAGTAAAAATCAACGTGGTTAATTATAAAAATGTGAAATCCAACCAAATCAATGAGTTGAACCCCTAATGATTTTGATGATCGATAATTACGACAGCTTTACGTACAATATTGTACAGTACTTCGGTGAATTGCAGCAGGACATCACCGTCTGGCGTAACGATCAGGCTACCATCGAGCAGATTAAAACCCTTGCGCCCGATATCATTGTCATTGGCCCTGGCCCATGTGATCCTGACCGTGCTGGTATTTCCTTAGAGGTTATCGATACCTTTAAAGGCGTTATTCCGATATTAGGTATTTGCTTGGGTCATCAAGCGCTTGGACAAGCGTTTGGCGGACAAGTGGTCAAAGCAGATGAAGTCATGCACGGACGTCTATCTGCTATTTATCATAACGGACAAGGGGTCTTTATTAACTTACCTAATCCGGTGCAATTCACGCGCTATCACTCACTAGTGGTTGATAAAACCAGCTTACCTGAGTGTTTTGAAATGACTGCTTGGACACAAAACATCGATGATGATATCGAAGAAATTATGGGCATTCGCCACCGTGAATTTGCAATCGAAGGCGTTCAGTTCCATCCTGAGTCTATTTTAAGCGAAGCTGGTTATCAGCTGCTTAATAACTTCTTACAAGCGCACAACTTAGCAGTAGTAGACTCAAGTGAGCTGCCACAAGTAGGCTAACTGTTTTTAACGCGTTAGCTTTTGAAAATACGCGACCCATTTAACCAATTTATTTAAACTATAAAAGATAATAATAAGTGAGAACACTATGACCAATACGACTATGCAGGATGCACTTCCAAAAACCATCCATACCCCTGAACACATCAATCAGCTGTCCGATGAAGACACACATAAAATACTAACCACCGCCTTAGATAGAATTTTTCAGCACATCGATCTAACCTTTGATGAGATGTATCAAGTGATGCTCATCGTTATGCAAGGCAGATGCAGCGATGCCATGATGGGCGCTGTGTTGACTGGTCTACGTATGAAAGGTGAGTCAATCGATGAAATTACCGCATCGGCCAGTGCCATGCGTGCCTTGGCTGCCAATATTAGCCCGAAAAATTGCGATTATCTGGTGGATATCGTCGGCACAGGCGGTGATGGCGCCAATTTATTTAACGTCTCTACCGCATCAGCGTTGGTCGCTGCCGCGGCTGGGGCACAAGTAGCTAAGCACGGCAACCGCGGCGTCTCTACCAAGTCTGGTAGCTCAGACCTCTTAGAGCAAGCGGGTATTAGCCTCGCCCTAACCCCTGAGCAAGCACAAGATTGTATCGAAAACCAAGGTATTGGTTTCTTATTTGCACCCAACCACCACAGTGCCATGCGTTATGCCAACCCCGTACGCCGCGAACTAAAAGCGCGGACGATTTTTAATATTTTAGGACCACTCACCAACCCTGCTGGCACACCCAATTTAGTCATTGGCGTCTTTACCGCACAACTATGCGAGCCTATCGCCAAAGTGATGAAAAACTTAGGCGCACGTCATGTGATGGTCGTCGGCGCAAAAGACGGCTTGGATGAAATCAGTCTTGCAACATCGACTACTGTCGCTGAATTAAAAGACGGTAACATCTCCGTATATGAGATGATGCCAGAAGATGCAGGCATCGAATCACAAACGCTTATCGGTCTCGATGTAGCTTCCCCAGAGCAGAGCTTAGCGCTGATTCGTGCGGCTTTGTCAGGGACAGAGACCCACGACCGCGCGATCCTAAAGGCGCGTGATATGATTGCGCTTAATGCCGGCGCAGCGATATATACCGCAGGACTTGCTAGCAACTACCCCAATGGTGTTAGCCGAGCTCAAAAAGTCATCCAAAATGGTGATGCGTTAATTAAGCTTGAGTCCTTAGCCGAATATACGCAGCAGCTGGCAACACAAAACTAATCACTCGTTATTTTTGTGATGACATTTAACTTATGACGCCACTTTATTTGCGATAGTTTAAATCTATCCGTACACCGTTCACGCTATTATTGACTATTTATTTATATTAAATATATTTGGATCCTGCTATGACTACCAACACGACATCCCGCTCAGATATTCCCTCGGTGTTGCAGCGCATTGTCGCCACCAAAAAAATCGAGGTAGCAGCGGCTCGCGAGGCGCAATCGCTTGAGCAGTTACAAGCGCAAGTAGCCGCTGACAATAAACCACGCCGAGGCTTCGCGGCGGCGCTAAGAGCGACCAGCACTAAAGAGAACGGTATCGGCATCATTGCTGAAATAAAAAAGGCCTCACCCTCTAAAGGCATTATCAACCATAACTTTTCGCCCGCATTATTTGCCAAGCAGTATGAACAAGCGGGTGCCAGCTGCCTATCGATATTAACCGACCGCGATTACTTTCAAGGTGATGATAGCTATCTTATTGCCGCTGCCAATGCCTCAAGCCTGCCGATACTCCGTAAAGACTTTATGATTGATGTGTATCAGATTTATCAGTCTTATCTGATGGGTGCGGACTGCATCTTATTAATCATGGCATGCCTTGATGACTCTCAAGTGCAAGAGCTCCATGCTTTAAGTATCGAGCTAGGAATGGATGTATTAATAGAAGTCCATACAGCGGGCGAGCTTGAACGCGCACTACAGTTGCCGCGCTCAGAGCATAATATCTATGGTATTAATAATCGTGATTTAAATACCTTTGACGTCGACCTACAAACCACGCTGGATTTAAAAAACACCTTATTACAGGCGTTGGCGATCGATGATGCACTGGCTGCCAATCCCAACGACCACTTAAAACGCCCACTTATCGTCACCGAAAGTGGTATCCATAATAGCGATGATATTCGTTTGATGTTAGATCACGATATTCAGCATTTTTTAATTGGTGAGCAGTTTATGAAGACCGATCACCCTGGACAAGCGTTACAATCCTTACTTGCGGGCGTCGCAGCAGACGAGTAAAGTAACCCAAACAGTTTGGACTTAACCAAGCTAGATAGCTTATATTTATAAATTAATGGCTATTAATAATTAATTCATTCATCAACCAACGATACGTTAACTTTATGTCAAACTCTCTATTTTCAAAAGAAATGCAAGACCAGCTCAAAGAGCTAAAAGGCCAACTGAGCAAAGGTCGTGATACCAATTCACCTGAAGGTGACAATCAGAAACCAACAGAGCCTGTTTCGCTACTCAGCCAAAAGCAAGTTAAAAAAACAGTCAAACAGTTGGACAGCGAACATATCGATGATGATAAAGTCCTGTTTATGCAAGCGATGCACGGTGTCAGTCAGCTCGATGACAAAAACGTACGCTCACCTGCCAATGCTGCAAAGGCCGGCAAACCTGATGCCACGACGCTGTCTAAACGTGCGGCGGCTCAAGGTAGCGAAAGCGCGGATTTAAGTGCGGGCTTGTCAGATATGCAAGCACTGCTGAATCCTGTCGCGGCTGAGGCGTACTTGTCTTATAAACAACCAACGTTACAAAATAAGATTTTTGATCAGCTCAAAAAAGGCAAGCTGCGTTGGTATGATGCGGTCGATATTCATGGCTGCACCATCGAAGAAGCACGTGATGCGATGACTCAGTTATTAAGTCAAGCGAAGCAGAACAATGAAACGATGGTAAAAATTGTCCATGGCAAAGGCTCTGAGGCAATCTTAAAAACCTGCGTCAATGGCTGGTTGCGCCAGCTACCAGAAGTATTGGCTTTTTGCTCTGCCCCACCAAAAGATGGCGGTAATGGTGCCGTTTTGGTGCTGCTAAAAAAGCCTAAAGCTGATGGCGAATAAGTATCAAGGTTAAACATAAAAAGGACTGCTGTGAGCGGTCCTTTTTTTATATTAAAAATATCACAGGTTCTTGTATAGCTGATCCAATTTAAAAGCAATGCAGTACTATTGCTGTAATTTTTTCGCAGCCTCTGTCTGCGTAGGCACAGCAAGCAAGAAAAAACGGTACCTGCTGTACGTGATGTAGCGATATTACTTCTCACTGACTATAGCACGCTGTAATGGCTGTACTCTTTTTATTTAAAACTAACTATATCAGCATCAATCCCACTTTTAAGGCGAAGCCATTATGAGCATACAGACGATTGAAAGTACTCAGCAATTAAACGCACACATAACGGCTTTGATTGCTATCGAGCCAAGATTTTCTCAGGTTTATGAGCAAGTGGGTGTGCCTGATTTACGCCATAATACGGGCGGGTTTGAGCAGCTGGTAAGAGCTATGGTCGGTCAACAGCTCTCTGTAGCAGCGGCTACCAGTATTTGGCAACGATTGGTTGATGCAAGCTTGATAAGCCCGAAAATGATTAGCCAAGCAACAGACGAGACTTTGAAAGCAAAAGGATTGTCTAAACAAAAGGTTCGCTATATCCGCTCATTAGTAGATCATGATATAGATTTTTCCGCATTAGAAACCATGCCAGATGAAGAGGTGATAAAAACTCTAACCGCCGTTATCGGCATCGGTCAATGGACCGCTGAGATGTACTTGTTATTTTCATTAAAACGAGCTGACATTCTTGCGGTTGATGATTTAGCCATCAAGGTCGCAGCAATGTCGCTATTAGATCTGACAGAACGCCCAACGCCAAAACAGCTAAAAACACTCACCCAAAACTGGGCACCGCACCGTAGTGCAGCTGGTTTACTGCTCTGGTCTTACTACGGCTTATTACGTAATACAGCCGCCCTCCCTTTATAATACCAAACCCAAAAAGTACGATTAGCCGTGTCAAACTCGCTTAGTCTATAATGCGTAGCACTTACACTCTTTTTCCCTGCTACTCTAGTTTTTGTGAATGTTATAAGTTAAGTGTTATAAGGTAAAGACCATAAGGACAGCCCCTAGTTATAAGGCTGATTCCATATAGAAAAATCGAACTTTCTCTTGGTACGCTTAAACTTACTTTTCTTAAGTATACGGCTTCTATTTTTTAATGCTTTAAGGGTACTATTCTTTTTTAATTTCGCGGAGGCAGTCTTTTTCTTATTGTCCGCCCCGTTATTATCAGCGCTATTACCCTTTTTATCTAAGTCAATCGTGTCCTGTGCACTAGTATCATCACTATCATTTTCCTCACTTAATGCATCACTTACAGGGTCATTTATGTCGCCCTCGATAACCGTTTCTATCTGATGTTGAGGTTCAAGTTCAGCTTGATTGACGATAAGCTGCTGCGTTGGCAGCGCATGCTCAACTTTATATTTTTTGACAAGGGTTAATATCTCAACCAACAAAGTATCTTGTTTGCCATAAAACTCTATAACATCAAAGGAGTTAACATAAGCGCGCAGCTGAATGATATAACAGTCTTGGCGCAACTCTAAAATATTGGCCTGATTCCACTCTTGGTTAGTCAGCTCATGATCGTTCAAAAACTTATCTAAATCCTTGACCATCTTAAAAATAACGTCAATATCCGCATTGCGTTTGATATATAAGTTATGCAAGAAATGAAACATGTCACGTGAAGTATAGTTCTCAATTTGCATCGATGAGAAGTCACTGTTGGGAACAGTAACGACTGTGCGGTCTAATGTACGTACCCGTGATGAGCGGATACCGATATCGATAACCGTACCCGCCTGCGTACCAAAACTACAGTAGTCGCCTATCCGTACTGGGGAGTCAGCCACCACGACCACACTACCGACGAGGTTCTCGATGGTCTTTTGCGCACCCAGTGCTAACGCTAAACCACCAACCCCTAATGCCGCAATACCTGTGGTCAAATCAAAACCTAAATTACCGAAGATGACGATGACGGCAAATATTAATAACAGCGCCTTGACCACCTTGCGGAGCAACCCCAAAATCGAGACTCGTTCAGTATGGTTTTTCTTATAGCTCAAATTCACTGCGCGGGTGAACAATGCATCAACAATACGTAATAATAACCAAGTAATCGCGACCCACGAAGCAATTTCAGTAAAGCGATTAACCGGCTCACGTAGAGTCACTGACACGCCAGCGTAAACCATTACCTCAGACAGTATCAACGCCATAATTACCACAGAAAGTGGCAAAATTACTTTATTAGGGAAAGGTAACGGCACGCCGCGTACACGAGGATAACTGATTCTCAGTAAATGATACGATAGCCAAACCATAATATAAGTCAGCAAAAAACTACTGATAATCATGGCCAGTGCCGCCACCAAATCTACTAACTCGTAACCAAGTAACTTCTTGCCCTCTAGTGAGTCAATCGTATAACGAGAGACCAAAGTCGGTTGGTAGTCTTCTATCACCTCTGGTACTGAGCTAAGCGTATCCGTCGAGAACTGCCAGTATTTTTCACCTTGCTCAGAGACCACTCTTTCTAATAGTAGTGGCACATTTTTTTCGCCGACATTAATAGCACCAACATTTTCTTGGTTTGATGGTAATTGGTCGGTTAGATTGCCTTCGGGGGTGTTATTGATTTGCAAATCAGGCTGAAAGCGGCCACCTGCATCAAGCGCCTGTTTGAATTGCCGTACGATCGTCGTTGGATTGTCAGACTTGGATAAATTTAAATAATTACTGGCCAGCAGATAATCGTTTTCACCCAGCGCCCCAATAAACCCTTGTACCGTATGGCGCGGCGTATCTCGCCCAAATGAATCTGGTATAGAGGTATTATCAGTCGTTTCTTCATTATTATTACTACTACTGCCCACACCCAATATACCAGCTTCAGCAGCAACTGCGCTATGCGGTGCAACTAGGCTCAATATCACAGCAATGAGAAAGGCTATCATTGTGAATGATATTTTAGTAGGTGAAAATGACGGAGGTGGCGCGGTGCTGGTACTCAGATGACGCTTAATAGACAAAACAAACCTCATGGCTTTAATAGTATGACGAAGGACAAGATAAGAGTTGCCACTATAATAGCAATTATTTATGACAGCAATGCTTTTGGTTGGCTTTTATATGGTTGGCTATTTTTATAGTTAACTGTATTAGGGTGTGTCCTCATTTTGAAAATGGTGATAAAAATGAGATAAATTGCAGTCAAACAAGGAAAATAGTACAGATAATATCAAGATATTAGCCAGCTATTTGACGCAGTTTGGCAAGATTTAGCCATTCTTAGCCCATTTAGTTGATTTCGTTCAGATTGAGGACATGCCCTAAGACTATCTATAAAAACGCTGATAATAATGCTAGCAGCTCTTAAGGAAATAAACCTTAGCTCATCATGAAAACTACTCAGCCTATGATGAATAAACATTAGGTTAAAGTAGTTTATAAATCAGGCACTTTTATAGATAATGAGCGCGTGTAATAAATGTATTACTTTTTGTAATTTTTAAATTCTTGACCTTCTCTTCTGTATCTTCTTTATTTGATTAATTTGGAATTAAATATGGCTTTATCACGTGCATTTTCGACTACCTATCTTCGGTTATGTATTTTAAGCACGCTTGGCGTATTTGCCATGAATGCAACAGCTGCCACTAATGAATTAAATGATAGCGAGCTACCAGAAGTTGAGCTTGATAAGATCGTCGTAACCGCTACCCGTACAGCGACTAAAATCAGTAATACCATCGCTCAAACCCGAGTAATTGATAAGGAAGAGCTGCAACACCATCAAGGTCAAAGCGCACTTGATGTTCTTAAGCGCCAACCAGGTATCAGTCATTATACCAATGGTGGGACCGGAACCACCTCTAACTTCTATATGCGAGGCTATAACAGCAATCAAATTCTAGTACTTATAGATGGCGTACGCTATAGCTCAATCAGTGCTGGTGGTGCAACCCTTAGCTTATTGCCTGCAGATCAAATCGATCGTATCGAAATCTTATATGGCGCCTCAGGTTCTAGTATCTATGGCGCAGACGCGATGGGCGGCGTGATTCAAGTCTTTACAAAAGGTCGTGATGCAGAACAAAGCCATTTCTCTGTTACTGCTGGCGTAGGCTCTCATGATCAATACTTATACGGCGCTAGTGCCCAAATTAATAATGATAGTGGTACGACTCTAAGTCTATCAGCCAGCCATAATGAAACAGATGGTTTTAATGCCACTTTGCCGGACCCTAGCAATCCATACTCGTCTTACAATGGCGATGATGATGGCTTTAAAAGTGACAATGTGAGTTTGGCGATAACACAACGCATCAATGAGCAATGGTTAGCGGGTGCTAGTGCTTTATACAGCAAGTCCACGACAGACTTTGATGATGGTGATTTTGAAAACGCCCATGCAGACCAAGAAAATGGAGCCGCTCAGGCGTTTGTTGATTGGCGTTATCTGCCTGGCTCATCCTTAAAGCTTCAATACGGTCACTCAATTGATAAGAGTGATACTTATGGTCAATTTGGTGACGTATTTAATACTAAGCAAGATCAAGTTAGCTTGATTGGACAACACAAACTAGCAGTTGGCCAAGGTATCTATGGGTTAGAGTACCTTAACCAAGGTCTCGATAGTACTGCTTATGACGTCAATGATCGTGATGTGAAAAGTGCATTTTTAGGATACGTATTAGCAAA
Organism: Psychrobacter sp. FME6; assembly: GCF_014861365.1. GTDB lineage: Bacteria > Pseudomonadota > Gammaproteobacteria > Pseudomonadales > Moraxellaceae > Psychrobacter. The sequence goes on along the minus strand of NZ_RRYW01000001.1, from coordinate 17,179 downwards.
CAATCAATTCGATGCTCAAGCCAACCTACGGTTTGATGATGACTCACAATATGGTAATGAAACCACCTATAACTTAGGCGGTGCTTATCATATTAATCCTAATATACGCGCTGGGGTTAACTACGCTAAAGGATTCCGCGCCCCTACCTTTAATGACTTATACTATCCTGGCTCAGGAAATACTGACTTGAAGCCTGAAACCAGTGATAACTACGAAGCCTTTATGGAGTACGACACTGATATTCAGTCTACACGGTTAACCGGTTACTATAGTAAAGTAGAAGATTTGATTGGCTATGTTGCTAAGCCCACCCCAAGCAATCCGTTTGGTGGTAGCAGCGAAAACGTTGATAAAGCCAAAATCAAAGGTGTGACATTAACGTCAGACTGGGTCGTTGATAACTACCTATTTGGTGGTAGCTATGACTATCAGCAAGCAAAAGATGATAGTAACGGAATGAATGATGGTAACTTCCTGTCTATTCGTCCCGAACATCAAGGGTTGGTATATGCTGGTTATCGCCTACCAAGCTTGGATATCCGCGCTGAATATGAACACGTAGGTGATTATTATAGCAATGTCGCCAATACAGACTCACAATTGGTCGACTCTTATGGCTTAGTGAATATCAGTGGTAACTATAAACTGACTGACAATCTATCGATGACCGCACGTCTAAACAATATTACTAATAAAAAATATATTACCCTGCCCGGTTATGATACTGACGGTATCAACTTCTTCACCTCACTTACTTATAACTGGTACTAAGCTTATTTAGCGCCAGTTATAAATTAGGTCATAAATAATTAAGGTCATCACTCGATGGCCTTTTTTTATGGTATTAGAAATCTCATCATCATTTGATATGCCATGATTGCCTATTATTTATATCAGTCAATAGGTGACAATCTAGGTTGCATCTATTACAATAATCACCCTCCGAGAGGTGTTGCGCCATAATCATTGATTACTGCATTTAAGCTATATCGCTGTGCATATTATTCATTATGTTAGGCTCGGTAACTGTTTAATAATCACTCCGCTGATTATTGACAGCGCAAATAACGGCACCTGCGTTTTTATTCTTTTTATCATAAATTAACCACTGATAGGAGCATATTATGGACGCAGTGTCTAACACCCCATCTGCCCATACGATCGATCCCTCTTTCACTGACTATAAAGTCGCTGACATCAGCTTAGCTGATTACGGCCGCCGTGAAATCACCCTTGCTGAAGCCGAAATGCCTGCCCTGATGGGTTTGCGTCGTCGCTACGAAGCAGAACAGCCGCTTAAAGGCGCGAAAATCGCTGGCTGTATCCACATGACTATTCAGACTGCCGTTCTTATCGAGACGCTGATTGCGCTCGGTGCCGAAGTACGCTGGACGTCATGTAATATCTTCTCAACCCAAGACCATGCTGCGGCTGCGATTGCTGCTGCTGGTATTCCAGTATTTGCATGGAAAGGCGAAACTGACGAAGAGTACGAATGGTGCTTACGTCAACAAATCCACGTTGGCGGTGAAGCGTCTGGTCAGCTTTGGGATGCAAACCTAATCTTGGATGACGGCGGTGACTTAACTGCTTTGATTCATAATGATTATGCCCAATTGCTGGATAATATCCATGGTATTTCAGAAGAAACCACTACTGGCGTCCATCGCTTGGTTGAAATGCTTGGTAAAGGCACGCTAAAAGTACCTGCTATCAACGTCAATGATGCGGTCACCAAGTCTAAAAACGACAACAAATACGGCTGCCGTCATAGCTTAAATGACGCTATCAAACGTGCTACTGACATGTTCCTTGCTGGTCGTCGCGCCTTAGTTATCGGTTATGGCGATGTGGGTAAAGGCTCGACGCAAAGCTTACGTCAAGAAGGTATGATTGTCCGTGTTTCAGAAGTCGATCCTATCTGCGCGATGCAGGCATGTATGGACGGTTTTGAAGTACTATCACCATATATCAATGGCGATAACAGCGGTGGCGCAGAAAACATCAATACTCGCTTGCTCGAAGACACCGACATGATTGTCACCACTACCGGCAACTATCATGTTTGTGATAGACATATGCTAGCGGCGCTTAAACCGGGTGCAGTGGTTTGTAACATCGGTCACTTTGATACCGAAATCGACACGCAGTTTATGCGTGATAACTGGCGCTGGGTTGAGATTAAACCACAAGTCCATCAAATCTTCCGCTCAGACGATGAAAACGACTATTTAATTTTGCTTGCTGAAGGTCGCTTAGTAAACCTAGGTAATGCGACTGGTCACCCATCACGCGTGATGGACGGCTCATTTGCCAACCAAGTACTAGCGCAAATGTATCTGTTCGAAGAAAAATTTGCAGAGCTACCAGCTGATACACGTGCTGATAACTTATACGTCAAAGTATTGCCTAAGAAACTTGACGAAGAAGTCGCTGCTGCGATGGTTGCTGGTTTTAACGGTACGCTAACTAAGCTGACTGAAAAACAAGCTGAGTACTTGGGTGTGCCTGTAGAAGGTCCATTTAAGCCTGACGCTTATAAATATTAAAAGGAGCCAGACTGTGACTAAGCCTGCTTTCTCCTTTGAGTTTTTTCCGGCCAAAACTGAGCAAGGTCATGAGAAGCTACTCAGTACTTATGATGAGCTGAATAAGCTATCACCGAGCTACTTTTCGGTGACTTATGGGGCTGGCGGCTCAACCCGTAGCCGCACCTTGGATATTGTTCAAGCCTTATGCGCACGCGGTCAGACCGATGTTGCACCGCACATGTCTTGTATCGGTGATGATAAAGCGGAAATCGCTGAATTGCTGGAGCATTACAAAAGCTTAGGCATTAAGCGTCTGGTAGCACTACGTGGTGACTTGCCATCAGGGCAAGTTGGTATGGGTGAGCTGCCGTTTGCGTTAGACTTGGTTAAGTTTATCCGTGAACACTCAGGTGACCACTTCCGTATAGAGGTAGCGGCCTACCCTGAGATGCATCCCCAAGCGCGTAGTTTTGAGTTCGATGTTGATAACTTGGTTAATAAATATCAAGCTGGTGCCAATTCTTCGATTACCCAGTTTTTCTATAACGCCGATAGCTATTTATATCTGCGTGACAGCTTAGAGAAACGCGGTATCGATACCGTGGCGCAGCCATTGGTTGCTGGTATTATGCCGATTACCAACTCTAGCAATCTGGTACGTTTTGCTGATAGCTGTGGCGCAGATATTCCGCGTTACGTGCGTAAGCAATTGGCCGACTTTGGCGACGACCGCAAAGCCATTCGCGAGTTTGGTTTTGAGGTGGTACACCGTCTTTGTGAGCGTTTAATCACTGAGGGCGCGCCCGCCATGCATTTTTATAGCATGAATAAGGTTGAGCCTAATAAACGTTTGGTTGAAGCTTTAGGACTGTCTACTTAGAATCCTCTACTTAAACCGGTACTATATTGATTAGCTTAAAAACTGGCGTTCTTAGGAGTGCCAGTTTTTTTTGGTATTACGATTGCATTAATGACAAACCCTTTACCCACTCAAATGATATTCTGCTAAGATACTGAACATATATCATGACTGCCATTATAGGAATAAGTAACTTTGCGACGTTTTTTTTATGCCACCAGTGATGAATCAAATCTAACCTACCCTCAGCTTAATAGTTTGCCTATCGGCGCTGATATTGAGTTAACAGAGAGTATCGTTCATCATTGGTGCCGGGTATTACGAGCCAATATTGGCGATCGAGGTATTTTATTTGATGGCTTTGGCGGTGAGTATCAAGTGCAGCTAAAAACTATCAGCAAAAAGCACGCCACGGTAACGTTATTGGCTCATATCAATGAAGACCGTAGTGCATCCGTATCAACTAAAGTCGGTCTGGTGATGAGTCGCGGCGAACGGATGGATTATGCGATTCAGAAGTCGACTGAGCTTGGGGTGACTGCTATTCAACTGCTAAGCAGTCATCATGGCGAGGTTAATCTAAAACCTGCACAAGTCGAAAAAAAGCTTGCACACTGGCAGCAGATCGCTATTGCCGCCTGTGAACAATGTGGACTCAATCGCCCACCGCTTATCCTTGCCCCGCTATCTATCACTGACTGGCTGAAACAATTAGAAGCCAATCCCTATAAGCCTTCCAAAACTTCAAACACAGAAACAACGGTCAGCTCTATCGTAGCCATGCTTAGCCAAAGTCCCTATTATAAAGTATTACAGCAACCAGCCGACTTGAGACTACAGTTAAGCGTGCCAGCAGAAGGACAACCCGCTAGGCCTGAATCCTTATCCACCGTGCTAAAACAACAAACCCCTTATATTGAGCTCTTGGTTGGCCCTGAAGGCGGACTTAGCAGCGATGAATGCGCACAAGCCGCAAACGTGGGTTTTAAGCCTTGGCAAATCGGCACGAGAGTCTTACGTACTGAGACCGCACCCGTGGTTGCGCTAGTCACCCTACATGCTCTCAGTCATTAGTTTGTAATACTGTCACGCTATCTATTAATCAATTTTGACGTAATGAGTTCAGTTATGACCGCTTTTACACCTATGCCACTGGCAGACAAACAGCAATTATTGGTTAAATTATGTGAGCAATTTGAAGATGCTATATTCATCTTAGATAAAAATTTACGCTATTTATCGGTCAATGCCACCTATGAGCTAATGCTTGGTTATACGGAGGATTTTTTGCTTGGTCGACCACTTGGTATATACGCGACAAAGTTTTTATCAGAAGAAGAAAGCGCGATTTTAAAAGATATTACTAATTGCTTAGATAGTACTGGCTTTTATGAAAGTAATTTTTCGATGCCAAACCGTTATGGACAGATACTTGAATGTCATATGACTTATCGCAAGATTTGTATTGAAGATTCTGTTTATTATATTGGCATGGTGCGTGATATGTCCTCGGCGGTCAAAGACCAAAAACAGGTAGCCCACTTGCTCAATTATGATCAATTGACAGGCCTACCTAACCGTAAGGTATTCTTGAGTCAAGCCAGTGACTTACTGTTGGACAGTTCCCAAAAAGTCGTCATTGTGCGCTTAAATATTGACCGTTATCGTAACCTTGCCAGCCTACTAGGCCCTGATGGTATCAACACGTTGATAAAAAGCTTTGTCACTCGTCTCAAAGCGCTAAAACTGGATAATTTGCACTGTTTTTCACATTTTGGCGGTGACGATTTTGCTTTATTGTTTGAATGTAATGGTGCCAACATAATACACAATCAGCTGACCAGTTTGATGCAAATGTGTGAGCGACCCTTTTCTTTAGAAGACAATGCAGCGACAGACACCGATATTTATTGTCATATATCGGTCGGGGTCAGCTACTTCCCTGAAGACGATGAAGAGTTGATAGGATTATTGACCAAGGCTGAAAAAGCATTACATTATGCTAAGCAGCAAGGCGGGGACGATATCTGCTGGTACGATACGGCAATTGATGAGGCCACAGCTGGCGGTTTACAGCTAGAAGCTGAGCTGAGATCAGCTGCTATTGAAGGTCAATTTATACCTTATTACCAACCAAAATTTGAATTAATGACTGGCATCATCATTGGATTTGAGGCGCTTGTACGCTGGCAGCACCCAACGCGTGGACTGTTAAAACCCATACACTTTATCGATGCTATTATCACTCACAAACTGTCGTTTGATCTGTTCACACAAATGGCCATTAAAATCACCAAGCAGATATCTGTTTGGCAACAGCAAGGCTTCTTTCAGCACATTTGTATCAACGCTGATGCCGCTGAATTTAGCCACCCTGATTTTTTTGAAATGGTAAATAGTCTACTGGTACAGCATGATATCTCTGCGCATCAGCTGCATATCGAAGTGACTGAATCCTCTTTAATTCAGCGTCATGCCCATGTCAAAAAACAACTGGATTTGCTCAAAGCACTCGGTGTGTGTCTTGCGCTAGATGACTTTGGTACTGGCTACGCCTCTTTAAGTTACTTACAACAATACCCCTTTGATTTTATTAAAGTTGACAAAAGTTTTACTTCTAACATCGAAACCGATCGTACCCAGCAAGCCATTGTAAAGGCTATTTTGGATTTGGCAGTGGCCTTGGATATGCAAGTAGTCGCAGAAGGTATCGAAACCGAACAGCAGCGCGATATACTTTTGGCGATGGGTTGTCAGTATGGTCAAGGCTATTGGTTTGGCAAACCTGTCACGGCCCAGGCAGCGACCGAGATGTTGATTCAGCAATACGCCACCAAACAAACCTAAGATAGTTAGTATTTTTTGACCCACTATCACCAGTATTTTCATAGAGTTATTCGCAGTATCCTGTAGCGCCTAACGTCGATTGCACAACCGATGCAAGATGGGTTCATGACTTATCAGTGCTGTCACCAAACTTGTATAATCCCCTATGAAAGCCTATCTTTTATAGTGAATTTGTTAGGTCTCATAGAATTTTAAACCGATTCTAACAATCACCATTCTTTTCAATACCATTTTAGCTAATCAATAATTTAAATGATCTGCATGACTGCTTATCATTGATTTAGTTTCTTTAAATTAAAGTAGGCAATATCGAGGCACTAAATAAAAACGCCCTCACCTGCTTACGATTGATTATTATTGGTTATATTCCCAAAAGGACAGGAAGTTATGCAATATAAAGCACCCTTACGTGATATTAAATTTGTCATGCATGAGTTACTTGATAGCGAAAGCCACTATAAAACATTACCTGCATTTCAAGAAGCAGATCGTGAACTAATGGACAGCTTATTTGAGATGGCGGCAAGCTTTGCTGAAAATGAGCTGTCACCACTCAATCAAAGCGGTGATGCTGAAGGCTGCCAGTTTAACAATGGTCAAGTCACCACACCAAAAGGCTTTAAAGAAGCGTATAAAGAGTATTGTGAACTAGGTTTCCCTGCATTGTCTGCTGAAGAAGAATTCGGCGGTCAGAACATGCCGTTTTCATTGTCTACGGTTATTAATGAGATGGTCGGCACGGCAAACTGGTCATTCTCTATGTACCCTGGCCTATCGCATGGTGCTATCCAAACCATCGAGCATCACGGTACGGACGAACAAAAACAAACTTACCTAGAAAAAATGGTCACCGGCGAATGGTCAGGTACCATGTGTTTGACCGAGGCACATGCCGGTTCTGACTTGGGTATTATCCGTACCAAAGCTGAACCAAAAGAAGATGGCAGCTATAGCATCACCGGTCAAAAAATCTTTATCTCAGCGGGCGAGCACGACTTAACCGACAATATCATCCATATCTGTTTAGCTCGCCTACCAGGTGCGCCAGCTGGTACTAAAGGCATCTCGTTGTTTATCGTCCCTAAAGTGATGGTCAACGAAGACAACAGCCTAGGTGAAAATAACCAAGTAGCGTGTGGCTCTATCGAACACAAAATGGGTATCAAAGCCTCAGCCACTTGTGTGATGAACTTCGACGGCGCAACAGGTTACCTAATTGGCCCTGAAAACCGTGGTCTACAGTGCATGTTTACCTTTATGAACGTGGCTCGTATTGGCACGGCAGTCCAAGGCCTGACGGCAGCAGAATATGCATTCCAGGGCTCACTGACGTATGCCACAGACCGCTTAGCGATGCGTTCATTATCAGGTGCTAAAGCGCCAGATAAAGTCGCTGATCCTATCATCGTCCATCCAGCGGTTCGTAACATGCTATTGACTGAAAAAGCCTTTGCAGAAGGTGGTCGCGCATTGGTTTATTACCTCTCACATTTTGCAGATACTGTGGCAAAAGGCGAAGGCGATGATCTTAAGTTTGCTGACCAAATGCTGTCATTATTGACCCCTATTGCCAAAGCGTTCTTGACCGAAACTGGCCTAGAAGCAGCCAACCATGGCGTACAGGTTTATGGTGGTCACGGCTATGTTAGCGAATGGGGTATGGAGCAAAACGTCCGTGATACGCGTATTGCTTGCTTGTACGAAGGCACCACTGAGATCCAAGCACTTGATCTATTAGGTCGTAAAGTGCTCGGCTCACAAGGTAAGCTGCTAGCAAACTTTGTTCAAATCATCCAAAAATTCTGCGAAGAAAACAAAGACAACGACGAGATGGGTCAGTTTATCCGCCCACTTGCCAAGCATCTAAAAGAATGGGGCGAGCTGACGTCACGTATTGGTATGCAAGCGACTGAAAACCCAGATGCGGTCGGCGGCGCAGCAGTTGATTACATGTACTTTAGTGGCTATGTCACCCTAGCCTACTTATGGGCGCGTATGGCACTCATCGCACAAACCGAAATCGCTAACGGTAGTAGCGAGCAGGCGTTCTATGATGCCAAAGTGAAAACCGCGCAGTTCTACTTCGCTAAGTTACTGCCACGTACGACGACCCATGTACAACGCATCAGCACTGGCGTTGAACCATACATGAGCATGGATGTGGATCAGTTCGCTTTTTAATTAGAGGCTAAACACTGCTACTACTGTATTTTTATCGGCAACATACTCAAGTGTGTTGCCGATTTATTTTGTGGGTATATTGCAATGAAAAACACCGTTTATAGATGGTAATTAGCTATTCTTGTTACATCGCTATGGTTTTTAAGATCTATTTAAGTACTTCAATAGTCTATACTGACTTTTGGTGCACGGACAATTCACGAAGAAACACCCCAGCGCACACGCTTATTTGTTAAACTTTGATTATTAATCACCGAGATTAAATCAAAAGAACAATTGATATTCTTAACCACTCCAATTTTATTTATTTGAACCAAAGGAATGTTTATGGCTGTTTATAATGCCCCTCTTAATGACATGCGCTTTATCTTAAATGATGTGTTTAATGCGCCTAAATTCTGGCAAAACAATGAAAACCTAGCTCATGTTGACATGGAAACAGTCGATATGATTTTGGAAGAAATGGCAAAACTGTCAAAAAACATTCTATTACCTATCAACCGCAGTGGTGATGAAGAAGGCGCCACTTTCGAAGGCGACGGTGTCGTCACGACCCCTACTGGCTTTAAAGACGCTTATAAGCAATATGCTGAATCAGGTTGGGTTGGCTTAAGCGGTAACGCTGAATACGGTGGTCAAGGCTTCCCAAAAATGGTCACCATGCTGACCGAAGAGATGGTATTCACTGCCAACCAATCGTTTGCCCTCTACCCTAACTTGACCGTTGGTGCGACGCTTTGCCTAAATGCGGCTGGTTCAGAAGAGCAAAAACAAACCTATCTAGAAAAAATGTATGCTGGTGAATGGGCTGGCACCATGTGTTTAACAGAGCCACATGCCGGTACTGACTTAGGTATTATTAAAACCAAAGCCATACCAAATGATGATGGTAGCTACGATATTTCTGGTACCAAAATCTTTATCACTGGTGGTGAGCACGACTTAACTGAAAATATCATTCATTTGGTATTGGCAAAAACGCCAGACGCCCCTGCTGGCTCAAAAGGCATTTCATTGTTTGTTGTACCAAAATTCTTGGTTAATGAAGATGGCAGCCTAGGCGAGCGCAACACCCTAGCCGTCGGCTCTATCGAACACAAAATGGGCATTAAAGCTTCGGCGACTTGTGTGATGAACTTTGATAGTGCCAAAGGCTGGATGGTTGGTGCTGAAAATACCGGTCTGTCATCGATGTTTATCATGATGAACTATGAGCGCGTGACTATGGGTCTGCAAGGCCTTGGTGGTTCTGAGCTTGCTTATCAAAACGCGGCACTATATGCCAATGACCGTGGTCAAGGCCGTAGTGACACGCAGCTACAAAGTCCAGAAAAACCAGCTGACGCCATCATTTATCATGCCGATGTGCGCCGTATGCTACTGAACGCCAAAGCCAACACTGAGGCATCGCGTTGCTTTGCTATGTACGTCGCCAAAAACCTTGACGAAGAGAAATTTAGTACCGATCCTGAGTCGGCAAAAGCTGCCGCCGCGCGCGTTGCCCTACTAACGCCAGTGGCCAAAGCATTCTTGACCGATAAAGCACTAGAAGCCACGGTTGATTGCCAGCAAGTCTTTGGTGGTCATGGCTATATCCGCGAATGGGGTATGGAGCAAATCGTTCGTGATACGCGTATTGCGCAGATTTATGAAGGCACTAACGGCATTCAGGCGCTTGATTTATTAGGTCGTAAAGTGGCGAAAAACAACGGCAAATACGTTAGCCATTTTTTAGGTGAGATTCGTGACTTTGTCAATAATATGCAAGCAGATCATGGTATCAAGCAAGCGACATTAGATGCTGCCGATACGATTGAGGCGCTAACCAACACGGTACTGGCCAACATTGGCGAACGTAAAAATGAAATTAACGGCTGTGCCGTTGACTATATGCATGCCTTCGGTTACCTCGCTTATTCATACATGTTTGCATTGATGGTGGAAGCGGCCAACGGTAAAGAAGGTGAGTTTTATACCAATAAAGCCAAACTTGCTGATTATTTCGTCGGTCGTATCTTGCCACGCATTGATGCTCATGCACAAATGGTTCAAGCAGGTAGTGATCCAATGATGAATTTTGATCTTGACTACTTTGATGTGCCTGCAAGCTAAATAACATTACAGACTTACTTATAAAACTCTAAGTGAGAGGACAGTTATATAACTGTCCTTTTTTTTGCCAAAATAATTTTTATAAGAATATGGTCATTGAAAAGTAATATCTATAAATCACGTACTGCTGGTATAAACTTTCCTTGCTTGCTGTGCCTACGCAGACAGAGGCTGCAAAAAATTTATACCAACAGCACTGTAGCATTTTGGCTCTAACGACAAAAATAACTGCTAACAAAATAATTAACTATCGTTGCTTGGTTATGATTAAAATAACGCAAGACAGAATATCGCTCGCAGCCTGAGGGCGGGTTAAAATAATTATAACCAAGGATGCAATGTGTCAGAAATAAAACACATTTTACAGCAGATTACGGCCTTAAGTGATGTGCCCGATCCTGCGGTACTTAAACGCTTAGTAGCTGAGCTGCGGGTCAGTGATAAAGAACCTGCGTTGGCCAATGAAAACATGCAAGCACTGATTGACATCCTTCGTCAGCATCCTGAGCATGGCGATGGACTGTCTAGCTTTGTCTTAAAACTCATCATTCAATACCGCCAAATTGCTCTGTATACCGACACTGGTATCATGTCAGATCAAGGATTTTTTAATAGCTTACGTCGCCTCATTGGTCATCGTTTTTTACCATTATTGCCGCAAGAGGATTCAGTCGTTGAACTAATCGGTTATTTGTTTGATAAGCACTCTGATGAACGCTGGCTAGCCAATATTGAAAAAAACAAATGGGATGAGCTGGTTGAGCTGCTCAAAGTACAAGAGAAGCACTTAGATTTAGTGGCAACGGCAAAAAACAGTATTTTGAATGCTATTATTATCCTATCTTATCGCATCAGCGGTATCGGTTTGCATCCTGATCTGATGGAATCTTACCCGCAAATATTAAATTATTCAGCGTCTTTTGTGGCACAAAATCAAGAAGCCGTACTATTCGTTAATCAATACAGGCAAGCACATGAGCTTGATACCTTAACCGATATTACCCCTGAACATGCCGTCGACCCAGCGCCGCTGCTGGTCATGATCGAGCAGTGCGAAGACATAGTCGCTACAGTACGTAAACGTATCTACAAGACGGGAATCTCTATTCGTTTGACCAATATGATGCTGCGCTTGGATCAAAGTCTTCAGCGTATGCGCATCTTAACCGAGCTGGTGACCGATGGTAATAAAAACCGAGATCGCGCCGTTATTGAGCTGATACAAACGCTGATTACCACCGCCAATCGCCGTTATAGTATTGGCTACTTGATTGATAACAATACCAAATTACTCTCGCGCAAAGTCACTGAAAATGCCAGCCGTGTCGGTGAACATTACATCAGTACCGATAAAGCGGGCTATCAAAAGATGTTTAAAAAGGCCTCTATCGGCGGCTTTGTTATTGCTTTCATGGCCACTATTAAAATATTGGCGTACCAATTGGCACTCGCTCCGATGGGACGAGCCTTTATTAACAGTATGATTTATGGCTTGGGTTTTGTTTTTATCCATGTCATCCGTGGTACGGTTGCGACCAAACAGCCCGCTATGACTGCTGCAGCCATAGCCTCGACCATATCTGATGGCTCGGGGAAAAAATCACACCAGCTGACTAAGCTATCAGAATTGGTCGTCGATATTTTGCGTACTCAATTTATCGCCATTATGGGTAACGTCATGTTAGCGATACCCGTTGCGCTTATTATCTCTTTTGCGTGGCTGCAATATACAGGCGTGCCGATGATCGATTCTGAAAAAGCGGGACACCTGCTCCATGAGCTTGATCCTTTTCGCTCGCTGGCGCTGCCCCACGCTGCCATTGCTGGGGTGTATTTATTTCTGTCGGGTCTCATTGCCGGCTACTACGATAATTTAGCCGTTTATAACAATGTAGGCGCGCGTATCCAACGTCATAGACTGTTAAAGTACATATTACCCAAGTCCTGGCTACAGCGTCTAGGCGGCTTTGTAGAGGCTAACCTTGGCGCAATCATGGGTAACTTTTTATTCGGGGTATTCTTGGGTAGTACCGCGACTATTGGTTTTATATTTGGCTTACCAATTGATATTCGTCATATTGCCTTTGCCTCGGCTAATTTGGCGCACGGCTTATTCAATATCTCCGCCGATGATATAAGTTGGAGTGTTATTTTAGTATCCATTCTTGGTGTAGCGCTTATTGGTATCGTCAATCTGATGGTCAGCTTCTCGCTAGCGTTATTTGTGGCATTGCGTTCTAAAGAAGTCAAATTCCTTGAATGGAGTCGTTTATCCAAGCAGATTTTTAGTCACATACTAAGCCATCCTTCTGACTTTTTTTGGCCACGTGATAAGCCAATGAAATACGCGCGTATCGATAGCCAAGGGCATATGATATTTGATGATACCTCAGCGCAAAAAGGGGGAAAACCGTTACCCAGTAATTATGTCGTCAGGCGGTTATCTGATGCCAGAATCCTACCTAAATCTAAACAAGCTAGTACCCAAAACGCATCAACAAATACCAACATATACTATGACAACCAGCCCAAAGGCGAACATCATCAATCTCAAGCATCTCCTAAAGGAGTCGTCGATCTTGATGATGGCTTAATAGATAACGAGCTCAATAGTGTGCCTTATACTGATGACATTCAATATGATCAAGCGACTAAAATACTCAATAACCTCACTAATGCTCATGGTCAGGCAACGGACAATGAACAACCTCATGCTAGCAACGATGTTAAGCCTGCGGGCGACGCCAAAACACCTTTACCAAAACCAAAAAAGCCACCAAACTTACCCAGTTAATGGGTTTATTTGATGGCTGGACTGGTTACTTTTAAATATAGAGTTAAAATACTTTAAAAACGCTACGATACTGCGGGTATAGTTTTTTTGCAGCCTCTGTCTGCGTAGGCACAGCAAGCAAGAAAAAACGGTACCTGCAATACGTGATGTAGCGATATTACTTCTCACTGACTATAGCTACCTAAAAAATAACTTTTTCATATACTTATAATTATGACGTGTCTTCATATTATGATTGTGGCAGTAAGCAATGGGCACTTGAGGTTATAGCTTTACCGTCACTTAATCGATAGGCCAATAGATGATTGCCCCAAACGCAGCCACCATCAAGCGCACGCGCATAAGGCAAATCAACCTCACCTTTTAGCGCCGCCCAGTGACCAAATAATATCTTACGGTTGCGCGGCACCTGCCATTCAAACCAAGGCAAAAAATCTTTGGGCATTCGCTCATCCAAACCTGCAGAAAAGCTAAACTCCAGCGACCCATCCTGTTGACACAAACGCATACGAGTAAAGTAGTTAGCAATCGCTCGCATTTTAGTAAAGCCATTAATATCTGTATGCCAGTTATCGGCTGTTTTCCTATATAAGTGCGGCAATAAGCGATCAAGCTGTTTTAAGCTGGCTTGTAGTTGTGACTCCAATTGCTGCGCATAATTCGCTGCTTCCTCAATACTCCAATGTGGAGGAATACCTGCATGCACCAACACCGTATGCTCATCAGGGTAAGCCAATATCGGCTGATGGCGTAGCCATTCAAGCAACTCATCGCAATCATCAGCAGCAAAAATCGGTGCGGTCTTATCTTTTTTCTTGATTTTCGTCGCGCCGCGCCAGACGGCAATTAGATTAATATCGTGATTACCAAGCACCGTTGCAGCCGCCCCTTGCTCACAAAGTGCTTTGACATGGCGCAACGTATTTAACGAATCTTCGCCGCGTGCTACTAAATCCCCAGCAAACCATAGTTTGTCTTGGGTAGGATCAAAGTCCAAGGTTTCAAGTAGCTGAAGGTATGCCGCATAGCACCCTTGCAAGTCACCGATGACATACTGCTGGCGAAAACTCATAAAACCTCTATATTTTTTTATTAAGCTTCTTGCAAAAGACAGAAGCCAATTTCGAAACTCACTAAGCCTGCGAACAGCTTTATTCTTAAGTCATAACGCTTGTAACGATTTCGGTAGCACGCAGCCACAATTTTAAACAGCTTGATTCAGCCTATTTTAGGCTCAATCATAATATGAAACTTAGCCAAATAGTAATTGGTTTGTTTACAAAGTTTCAACATCTGACCACCACGGGAGTTTTAAGTGGGATGATATCTATCAAGTTTAACCAATCAGAGCGTAATGTTTCTTTATGACATAGACTTACTAAAATTAGCCACACAGCGAGCGGAAGTCGTTCTATTTTGATTTAAATTAGGATCATCAGATATTAAAGGCGGGTTTGGTCCTTTCTGAAATCGCTTGATGGTAACTGAACCTCCTGCATGTACATTACCAGCTGAGCCTTCTCCAGCATCTACACCTCGCAATACTTTTTCAGTGCCTGTTTCTGGCCCTTGTGGATTGCTCTCTGGGCTATCGGCATAATACTCAGGATCGTACCAATCAAACATCCATTCATAATTTTGATTGACTAAATCATAAAGCCCTAAAGGATTGGGTGGATATAATCCGACAATAGGTACTGTAAAGACAATTGAATTATATTTATCACTAAACTCTCTTTTTTCTTCATAAGTCCACATATTGCGTCCAGGATCTATTTCCCCTGTATCCGTTGGAAATAGGATGTACTCTCCGCGATTACGCGCCGCGTATTCCCACTGGGCTTCGGTTGATAGACTCATCGGTACGTCTAATTGTTGCCCGAGCCATTGACAGTAGTGCTGTGCCGTTTGCCAATTAATACCAGCTGCTGCATTCGGTTGACGTATCTCTATTCCTATAGGTTGCATTCCCTCTTCATCTTGCCCTGTTGCCATACTATAGACATCAAAGTCGCTATAGGTTGCCTTGTAGGCATTCATACTAAAGCTATCGAGCGTCACTGGATGCAGCGGCTTATTGTCAGATTGTCCAGTCAATGGCAGGCCATCGGTCCAGTCAAGTTTAGGACCAAAGTCACCCATCTCATAACTACCCCCTTCGATAAAGCGCATGTTGGCTTTTTGCTGCGCTAAGAAGTTATCCAACTGCTTTTTTTCATCAGCGCTTAGATTGCTACGAGTTTGCGGGATACCGTTACTGTCCGTCGAAGTAGCTGGCTCTTTAGCGCAAGCAGTCATGGCAAATAGCGGTAAGATAAACAAAGATACGAATAAAGGCTTTAGCGGCATAATAGGCTACAGTGATATTTTGTTGAGAAGTCAGACGGATTGTACTAATAATTTGTGTAGATTGTCTAAGTAGAAATATTAAACTACTGTCGAGGTGTATTAGGTTAATAACAAGGGTTGGTTATTATCAACTTTTATAGGGTAATAGCATACCAACTCCAGCCTTTATGCTGCCAAAAATCCAGAGCAATACGATCCAGCGGGCTTTGACGAAGATATTACATCGCCCTTCGGACGAGATGATGACGACAGTTATATGGTTTAATGATTAAAACCCAGCTGAACCATGCTCTCTTATTACCTAATACTTAGTTCAATGAGACAGATGTGTTCGCAACACAACGTGCTGAAGTTTCACGATTTTGATTAAGTCCAGCATCATTTAATATAAGAGGCGGATTGGGTACTTTGTACCAGCGTTTTACGCTCACAGCGCCCATCACTCTAATATTTCGTGCACTACCTTCATTGGCATCGACGCTACGTAATACTCTTTCTTTACCAGTTGATGGACCTTGTGGGTTATGCTCAGAACTATTCCCATAATAGTTGGCATCGTACCAGTCGCTCATCCATTCGTAGTTCTGATTAGTCATATCATATAGTCCCAATGGATTAGATGGATACAAGCCTAATATTGGGACTGTTGCTGGTGAGTCATATTTACTGCTAATTTCATTTGCTTGCGCAAATGTCCATACATTTCGACCATCATCTATCTCGCCATTATCAGTTGGGAATAGTACATACTGTCCACGATTACGTGCCGCGTATTCCCATTGTGCCTCAGTCGGCAGACTCATCTTTACCTCAAGTTGTTGGCCGAGCCACTGGCAGTAGTGCTGGGCAGTTTGCCAGTTGATACCAGCAGCAGCGTCAGGTTGATGTAGTTCTATGGTGTACTCCTGCATTCCTTCTTTGGGCTGCCCAGTCGCCATACTATAGATATCAAAGTCATTATAGGTCGCCTTATAGGCATTCATACTAAAACTATCCAGCGTGACCTTATGTAAAGCCTTATTATCACCACCGCTAGAGATCGGCATTCCTTCAGTCCAATCGAGCTTAGGACCAAAGTCGCCCATCTCATAGCTACCGCCTTCGATAAATTGCATGTTTTCTTTTTGCTGTGCTAGGAAGTCGTCTAGCTGTTTTTGTTCATCCGCAGTCAAATCGCTACGAGTTTGCGGGATGCCGTCGTTATCAACCGAAGGCTCTTTAGCACAAGCAGTCATGGCAAATAGCGGTAATATAAACAGAGATACGAATAGAGGCTTTAGCGTCATAATAGTCTACAGAGATGTTTTGTTGAGAAGTCAGACGGATTATACTAATAATTTACGTGAATTGTCCAAGTCGCTATATTAAACTATTGTTTATCTAGATTGGGTTAATAAAAAAAGGTTAGTTACTATTAATTCTTATAGGGTAATAGCATACCAACCCCAGCTTTTATGCTGCCAAAAATCCAGAGCAATACGATCCAGCGGGCTTTGACGAAGATA
>NZ_RRYW01000019.1 GCF_014861365.1 Psychrobacter sp. FME6 | reverse complement strand
TAAGCACTTTACCAATACTAACTGAGGCTATAATAGCAATATCTCTAACACCGCAGCCTCTAACTGTCATGAGCCGTATAAGCTCTTCCACTTTAGAGTGACAGCCGTTATAAGTTAATGCATGGTCGCCAATAAACTGACGTTTGCAGTCCTTACATTGATAATTCTGCTTGCCATAGCTTTTTTTGCCATTTTTCTTTAAACTGGGACTGTGACAGTCGGGGCAGCTGATATCTATTTGTGTCTTCATAACCTCAAATATATCATCTTGCTTTGGCTGTCACCCTCCTTTATTTCTTCAGCATACTTTCTGACACACCACCAATTTAGCTTTATATAAGTACAGCACACCCTTTTTAGGCTTGATTTAATAAAGCTAAGCGAACGACTTTGAGAGCTTGCGAACAACGGAGTTGAGTGTTCTTTATTACATCATGCATGACATAATTTATGTATGTCACTTGCTTTCAATATTAATAGTGTCAACTACAATCCAGCCTTTAAACTGGCTTCAATAAATTGATCCAAATCACCATCCAGTACAGCACCCGTATTAAAGGTTTCAACGCCCGTGCGTAAGTCTTTGATACGTGAATCATCCAGTACATAAGAGCGAATTTGACTGCCCCAGCCGACGTCAGATTTATTGTCTTCGACCGCTTGCTGTGATTCCATGCGTTTTTGCATCTCAAGCTCATATAACTTGGCACGCAGCATTTTCATTGCCGTGGCTTTGTTACCATGTTGGCTACGCTCGTTTTGGCAGGTCACCACCACGCCTGTCGGTTCATGAGTAATACGTACCGCAGAATCAGTGGTATTGACGTGCTGACCACCTGCACCTGATGAGCGGTAAGTGTCCGTGCGTAAGTCAGCCGGATTGATATCAATCTCGACATTATCATCGACTTCAGGTGAGACAAATACGGCAGCAAATGACGTATGGCGACCGTTATTACTATCAAATGGGGATTTACGTACGAGGCGATGGACGCCGATTTCGGTACGCAACCAACCAAAAGCATAATCGCCTTTAATCTCAATCGTCGCTGATTTAATGCCAGCAACACCGCCAGATGATACTTCAATCACATCAACTTTAAAGTTATGCGCTTCTGCCCAGCGTGTATACATGCGCAGCAGCATTTCTGCCCAGTCTTGCGCTTCTGTGCCGCCACTGCCCGATTGAATATCTAAATAGCAGTTGTTCGGATCCATCTCACCGCTAAACATGCGGCGGAACTCTAAATCAGCCACGCGCTTCTCAGCATTGTCGAGCTCGGCTTGCACATCAGCAAGCAGTGATTCGTCTTCTGCTTCTTCGGCTAACTCTAGCATCGCAGACGCATCTTCTAAGGTGGTCTCAAGCGACACTACGACGTCGATAACACCGTCAAGCTGGCTTTTTTCTTTATTAATTTTGGTCGCACGCTCTGGATCGTTCCATAGCTCAGGATTTTCTAGCTCTAGGTTGACTTCTTCCAAGCGTTCTTGCTTACCATCGAAGTCAAAGATACCTCCGCAAGTCCTGCCCACGCTCTGATAAATCTTTGATTTGTTCTTGATACGGATTAATTTCCATAAAGGTTCCTGTGTTTTTAAGATAAATAGCCAACGAATCTGGTGCTATTTTAAATGAGATTGAGGTTAAATGGTTGATTATTTCTTATTGCTCATCATTAAAACAGCCTAAATTGACCAATCTTCAACTGCCCAGCGATGGGCTAACGCATGCGCCTGTAGCGCCTCATCGGGTGACACGCAGATAGCCACATCTGCCCATTCGAGCAGCGGAATATCATTCTTGGAATCTGAATAGGCATAAGTCTTATCAAAGGTAATACCAGCCAATTGCTGTTTATTGAGCCACTTATCTAAATGGTAAATCTTCCCTTCTTTAAAATTTGGCTTATCAGTTAACTTGCCCGTATAGCGCTCATTTTGTATCTCAAGTGGGGTCGATAACACATTGGCATCTGCTACACCAAAGCGCTTGGCAATCGCCGAAACCACAAAGTCATTGGTTGCCGAAATAATCACCACATTATGACCTTTTTCGATATGCTGACACAGCACTTCCATCGCTTTTGGGCGAATATGTGGCTCAATTTCACTTTTAATATAGTCTTCTCGCAGCGCATGGAGCTTGTCCATTGGTAAGCTACTCAAGAACTGCGCCACAAATTCATTATATTCCGTCGCATCAAGCGTGCCTTCGATATAATCTTGATAAAACTTCTGATTGGCCGTGCGATACTCAGCTTCATCGACGAGGTTTTGCTTGACGATATACTCGCCCCATAGATAGTCGCTATCGACATCGAGTAAAGTATGGTCTAAATCAAATAACGCCAGTTCTTTTTGCGAGTTCTGTGCTTGTGTCGCTTGCATAGTGGAGCCTTATTATTGTGGTGTAAAATTATAATCTTTGATGTTGATAGTTTCTGAATAGACTTTAATATAAATACTTTTCGAGAACACTACTGTTCACCGAACAAAACTATGGTAAATTATTTGCTTTAGCGTGCCTTTAATCTACTTAATAATAAAAATAGAGAATTTCATGAAAGCGTCTAATGATAAAACCGCTTCGCTTAATAGACCACGACGCCCTGCTCGCTCAATCAGAGAAATCAGACGACGTCAATTAGGTAAGAGCTATCAGTCGCCTTTAGACCGCATACTGTATGCGCTCTTAAATGCACTACTGTACGGTTTTGGCGGCCTACTTATCGACCTTGCCATCGTGGTCATTCGCTCAATAGCCGGTATGGGCAATGGCGATATATTTTGGCTATTTACCCCATTTATGTTAGTGCTTGGCGCGTTAATAGGTTTCATCGTTGGTAAAAGCGCTGGTGCTGAGAGCGTCAATGCTTTAAACATCGACAAAACAGGCAACAACACTTATCTTAGTGACCACTCTATACGCCATGATATATTTCGCGGACTTATCATCGGTATTATTATCTTTGCAATTATTTGGCTGATTATGATGCTTATGGTATAAAACTCGGTGCATTTATCACCATGACGTACAACTATAAAGCGCTATAAAAGACATAAAGAGGATAGGCTATTATCATACTATCCTATTGTTTTGATAAAACCCTTCTTACTGCGCTAACAATTAATCAGGCATCGCTATCTCTGTTAAGCCTGTTTTAAACTGCTGACAACGCTCCGCATAATGCATGGCTGATAGCTTTAACATCGCTGCTTGCTCGTCGGTTAATGTCTTAACCACTTTTGCAGGGGCACCCATCACCAGCGAATTATCTGGAATCTCTTTGCCTTCTGTAACCAAGGCTTTGGCACCAATGATACAGTTTTTACCGATTTTGGCGTTATTTAAAACCACAGCACCAATTCCAATCAAGCTATTATCACCGACTTCACAGCCATGCAGCATCGCTAAATGACCAATCGTCACATAGTTGCCGATTTTAACCTCAATCCCTGCGTCGGTATGAATCACGCTGTTTTCTTGGACGTTACTATAATCACCGATATGGATACGCTCGTTATCGCCACGCAGCACCGCGCCAAACCAAATACTGGCTTGATGACCCAAATATACATCACCCATGACTTGCGCGGAATCTGCCACCCAACCATTAAAAGGTACTGCAAATTCAGGCACCTTATCTAAATATTGATAAATCATAATCTATCCTTAGTCGTTATTTTTTATAAAAATATGTTGTAAAGCCCGATAATCGTAAAGCTTAGGCCGTGTTGAACATTCAAAAATAAAAGCTCTGTTCTGTATAGTCGATACTCGATAAAAACAGATACATTAGGTGATAACGTACGACTGCTATAAATTTTTCTAGCTTGCTGTGCTTACGCCGACAGAGGCTATGAAAAATTCATTCCAGCCCTACTGTGTCGTTTTTACATGGAACTGACTATAGTATAATGCCGCCAATAAACCCTATTTAGGCTCGCCGCCATGATCAGCAAAAAACATTCAGCGATTATATTGTTATCCAGTAGCATCATTGTCGCTACCCCTGCTCATGCAGCCAATAGCTCTGGTATTGAACAAGCAGGAGACATTCTATCCTTTGCCATACCTGCCGTTGCTTACGGTAGCACTTATTATATGGATGATAAAGAGGGTCGACAGCAATTTTACTACTCATTTGCTACCAATGTTGCCGCTACTTATGCCTTAAAGACGATGATTGATAAAGAACGACCTGATGGCAGCGATGATAAATCTTTTCCCTCTGGTCATACCTCAAGGGCTTTTCAAGGTGCTAGCTTTATTCATAAACGCTATGGTTTAGAATATAGCATTCCTGCTTATATTAGTGCAGGCTTTGTTGCCTATAGTCGTGTCGAAGCCGATGAACATGATACGGTTGATGTATTGGCTGGTGCAGCTCTAGGGGTTGCCAGTAGCATGTATTTAACAAAAAGCTATTATGATGATCAACTGCATATCGCCACTAACCTATCTCCAGATTACTACGGCTTATCGGTTCATTATAATTTTTAAAGCTGTTACTGATTTTTATTCGTTCTATAGTTTTTATTCGTTTAGAAATGCTATTAATAACTGAGGCAAATTTTTAATAAATAACAGGTATTATGAATAAATAAGCAAGCTTTAGGTTGTATATGCATTTTATTAGCCTATCTCTAGTTAAGATGCTAGCCCTTAACGCAAAACTCTAGTATAATGCGCAAAATCTGTGCCAAAGCGAGCGGACATGATGCAAGTTACCTATTCACTATCTAGTGGGTTTTGTAGTTTCCATCAATAATGTCTTCTCGCTTTTTTGTGGAAAAATTTTGGCTCTGGCTCTTTTTTTATTGTTATTTAGCAGCAGTTAAATAGAGATAAAAGGCTATTTTAGCGCAAAATTTTCATCATTAAAATCATGGCACTCACTAATAACAGCGGAGGCAACAACCCTTGAATTCATCGACAGAAATACAAGCAATTTTGGCACTAGCAGACGGTACGATTTTTCATGGTTTGAGTATCGGCAGTCTCGGTCATCGTGTCGGTGAGGTGGTTTTTAATACAGCCATGACAGGGTATCAAGAGATTCTCACCGACCCAAGTTACGCACGTCAGCTCGTCACCCTCACCTATCCGCACATCGGTAATACCGGTACCAACGCTGAAGATACTGAATCTGGCAACGGTCATAAAGTCTG
This sequence comes from Psychrobacter sp. FME6, assembly GCF_014861365.1. Taxonomy (GTDB): domain Bacteria; phylum Pseudomonadota; class Gammaproteobacteria; order Pseudomonadales; family Moraxellaceae; genus Psychrobacter. The sequence goes on along the minus strand of NZ_RRYW01000019.1, from coordinate 35,778 downwards.
GGCTGACGGTCTTATCATCCGCGATGCGACGATGGTCACCTCAAACTTCCGTAACTCAGAATCACTGAGCGATTACCTACAAAATCATAACACGGTCGCTATCGCTGATATCGATACACGTCAGCTGACTCGCTTGCTACGTGATAAAGGGGCGCAAAACGGTTGTATCATGACTGCTTCTAATGGTGAAACGATTAGCAGCGACGATGAGCAACAAGCGATTAAACTGGCGCAAGAATTCGCTGGCATAGAAGGCATGGACTTAGCAAAAGAATGCTGTACACCGACGACGTTTGAGTGGACAGCCGGTAGCTGGGATTTATCAGATACGCTGCTTAACCGTGATATACCTGGCAGCCATGATAGCGGTACGGGCGGCTTCTTTAAACAGCTTGGCAGCCATGTTGAAGCAAAATACAATGTAGTCGCTTATGACTTTGGCAGCAAAACCAACATTCTACGTATGCTAGTAGACCGTGGTTGCCATGTGACAGTGGTACCAGCGCAAACGCCTATTGCTGACGTTATCAAAATGAATCCAGACGGTATCTTCTTATCAAATGGTCCTGGCGACCCTGCTGCTTGTGACTATGCTATCGATGCGGTACGTCATATCATTGAAGAAACGGATATTCCAACCTTTGGTATCTGCTTAGGTCATCAGCTGATTGGTCTTGCCAGCGGCGCAAACACCATCAAAATGAAAACTGGTCATCATGGTGCCAACCATCCAGTACAAGATTTAGCTGCTGGTACGGTTATGATTACCAGTCAAAATCATGGTTTTGCGGTTGATGAAGACACCTTGCCAGACAACGTTAAGTCGACCCATCGCTCGTTGTTTGACGGTACTAACCAAGGTATTGAGCTGACCAATAAGCCTGTCTTTAGCTTCCAAGGTCACCCTGAAGCCAGCCCTGGTCCGCATGATGCCGCGCCACTGTTTGATAAATTTGCAGAGTTGATGGCAGCGGCTAAATAACTTTTAACTATAAGCCATTAGCAAACAGCATATATTCGTTATACAGCTTAGATCACGAACGATGGTTTAAGCTGATCCACGCAAAATAACATTGTTTTATTAAGATATAGCTTTTTAAAATATAGCACTGTTCAAACACAGTTTTATCCGAATTATCAATCAATTAAAACATCATACTAACGAAGGTAGCCCTAACTATGCCAAAACGTACCGACATAAAAAGCATTCTTATCATTGGCGCAGGCCCTATCGTCATCGGTCAAGCGTGTGAATTTGATTATTCAGGTGCCCAAGCCTGTAAAGCGCTAAAAGAAGAAGGTTATCGCGTCATCTTGGTCAACTCAAACCCAGCGACCATCATGACCGACCCTGTCATGGCTGATGCGACATACATCGAGCCGATTACTTGGCAGACGGTTGAGCAAATCATTGCCAAAGAACGTCCTGACGCAATCTTGCCCACCATGGGCGGACAGACGGCGCTAAACTGTGCGCTCGAATTGGACAAGCACGGCGTATTAACCAAATACAACTGCGAGCTGATTGGTGCGACCAAAGATTCAATCGAGATGGCAGAAGACCGCAACTTATTTGATAAAGCCATGAAGCGTATCGGCCTTGAATGTCCGCGCGCTGAAACCGCTGAAACCATGGAAGAAGCGTTTATTACCCAAGAAAAAATGGGCTATCCGTGTATCATTCGTCCGTCATTTACCATGGGCGGTTCCGGCGGCGGTATCGCGTATAACCGTGATGAATTTATCGAAATTTGTGAGCGCGGTTTTGACTTATCGCCAAACCATCAACTCCTTATCGATGAATCATTAATCGGTTGGAAGGAGTATGAAATGGAAGTGGTTCGTGACAAAAACGACAACTGCATCATCATCTGTGCGATTGAGAACTTTGATCCAATGGGCGTGCATACCGGCGACTCTATCACCGTCGCGCCAGCACAAACTTTGACCGACAAAGAATACCAAATCATGCGTAATGCTTCATTAGCAGTACTGCGTGAAATCGGTGTTGAAACAGGCGGCTCAAACGTCCAGTTTGGTATCAACCCTGAGACCGGTCGTATGGTCGTTATCGAGATGAACCCACGCGTTTCACGCTCATCAGCATTGGCATCAAAAGCCACTGGCTTCCCGATTGCCAAAATCGCTGCCAAACTGGCCATTGGGTATACGTTAGATGAATTGCAAAATGACATTACTGGTGGCAAAACGCCAGCCAGCTTCGAGCCTGCGCTTGATTATGTCGTCACTAAAATACCTCGTTTTAACTTTGAAAAATTTCCACAAGCCGATAGTGCATTATCAACACAAATGAAGTCGGTTGGTGAAGTGATGGCGATTGGTCGTAACTTCCAAGAATCCATGCAAAAAGCACTGCGTGGTATGGAAACCGGCAATGATGGTTTTGATGAGCAAATCGACTTATCAAAAGTAAGCATTGAAAAAGCCCGTAGCGAGATTACCAATCGCTTGACCATTCCAACCCCTGAACGCATTTATTATATTGCTGATGCTTTCCGTATTGGTATGAGCGTCGATGAGGTGTTTAACTTAACCAAAATCGACCCATGGTTCTTGGTGCAAATCGAAGATATCGTTAACACTGAAGCAACGGTTAAAGCACTAGGCTTTGGCGGTTTGAACGAGAAAAACTTACGTAGCTTTAAGCGTAAAGGCTTATCTGACCTACGTTTGGCGAAGTTGCTTGGTGTGTCACAAAAGCAGCTACGTAAAAAACGCTGGGACTTAAACGTTTATCCAGTCTATAAGCGTGTCGACACCTGCGCGGCAGAATTTGCCACCAGTACCGCTTATATGTACTCAACGTATGATAGTGAATGTGAAGCCAACCCAACGGATAACAAAAAAATCATGGTTATCGGTGGTGGTCCTAACCGTATCGGTCAAGGTATCGAGTTTGACTATTGCTGTGTCCACGCGGCACTTGCGATGCGCGAAGACGGTTATGAGACCATCATGGTCAACTGTAACCCTGAAACCGTTTCAACCGATTATGACACCTCTGACCGTCTATATTTTGAGCCAATTACGCTTGAAGACGTATTAGAAATTGTGCGTATCGAAAATCCTGATGGGGTGATTGTGCAGTTTGGTGGTCAAACACCATTGAAACTGGCGCGCGCTTTAGAATCTGCTGGGGTCAAAATAATCGGTACTAGCCCTGATGCGATTGACCGCGCAGAAGATCGCGAACGCTTCCAACATATGATTCAACAATTAAACCTTATTCAACCAACCAATGCCTTGGCCACGAGCTTAGAAGACGGCTTGATAAAAGCAAAAGACGTGGGTTATCCATTGGTCGTACGCCCCTCTTATGTACTCGGTGGTCGCGCGATGGAAATTGTCTACAACGAAGACGAGTTAAGACATTATCTGCGCACCGCTGTACAAGCATCAAACGAAGCGCCAGTATTGTTAGATCGTTTCTTAGACGATGCGATCGAAGTCGATGTGGACTGTGTTAGCGACGGTACAGACGTGGTAATTGGCGGTATCATGCAGCATATCGAACAAGCAGGCGTACACTCTGGTGACTCAGCATGCTCATTGCCACCCTACTCGTTGTCTGATGAATTGTGTGACGTCATGCGCGCGCAAACGATTGCCATGGCAAAAGAGCTTGGTGTTGTCGGTCTAATGAACGTGCAATTTGCTGTAAAAGGTGAAACCGTTTATATCCTTGAAGTCAACCCACGCGCTGCACGTACCGTACCGTTTGTGTCTAAATGCATCGGTACATCACTAGCGCAAATCGCCGCGCGTTGTATGGCGGGCACCTCGCTAAAAGATCAAGGCTTTACCACTGAAATCGTACCTGCATTCTATGCGGTCAAAGAAGCGGTATTCCCATTTGCCAAATTCCCAGGTGTTGACCCAATCTTAAGCCCTGAGATGAAATCAACCGGTGAAGTCATGGGCGTTGGTAAAACTTTTGGCGAAGCTTTTTACAAGGCCGTCATCGGTAGTAATGAGCGTCTGCCAGGTTTGCCAACCGAAGGCGAAAACAAAACCATCTTTATCTCAGTACGTGATAGCGATAAAGAGCAAGTGGCGCCTATCGCCCGTCAGCTTATCGACTTTGGCTTTAATATCGTTGCTACTACTGGTACCCAAAAAGTATTGGCAGAAAATGGTATCGAATGTAAGCAAATCAATAAAGTTACCGAAGGTCGCCCACACATCGTTGATGCCTTAAAAAATGGCAAAATCGACATGATTATCAACACCACCGAAGGCAAGCAGGCACAAGAGGATTCTTTCTCTATTCGCCGTAGCGCGCTACAAGGCAAGGTATTCTATGTCACCACCCTAGGCGCGGCGGATGCGGTTTGTAAATCTTACGCGATTGACTTGCCATTTGACGTTTATAAGCTGCAAGATTTGCATGAACAAGCGAAGACTATCGTTTAACTCTATTGACTTGGCTGCATAATTTCAGTAGATTAAGCCTAATCGCTAGGCTAAATTAAAAGCCAATGCGAAACTTGTTATTGATTTTGATATGATAATAATGCTTTAAAAAAACGACACTTTTAAAGAAATAGACCTAAAAAGCATAGTGGCTGAACTGCGACTATGCTTTTTATTACGTAAGGTTAAGTGCACCTCAGCTTAAGCGTCGTACGCTCAAGCATGACTCTACCTTTGCCTATTACGCAGTCTAAACCTTACTCTTTTTATACTTCATACTCATTGCTACAACGCTGACACCATCTCACTATTCGCTAAGAGTAGGAGGTGGTGTGGTGTTATTGGTTTAAGGAAAAAATATGCAACGTTACCCCATGACTCCACAAGGACATGCTGCTTTAGAAACTGAACTCAAACAGTTAAAAAGTGTCGACCGTCCTCGTATCACAGCCGCTATCGCTGAAGCTCGCGAACACGGCGACTTAAAAGAAAATGCTGAATACCATGCTGCCCGTGAACAGCAAGGGTTTTGTGAAGCACGTATCCGCGATATCGAAGCCAAATTAGGCGGTGCTCAAGTCATCGATACTGCGACTTTGCCAAAAGACGGTCGTATCATATTCGGCGTGAGCGTCGTTATCGAAAATATGGACACCGAAGAAGAGAAACAATATAAAATCGTTGGCGACGATGAAGCTGACTTTAAAGCGGGTAAAATCTCTGTCAACTCACCGATTGCCCGTGGTTTAATTGGCAAATTCGAAGGCGATGAAGTACGTATCGAAACCCCAAAAGGCGTGGTCGAATACGAAATTATGAAAGTCATATACGATTAATTTAATTGGATTTTTTAGCTTTTATAGTCAGTAAAATAGTAATTCTTTTAAGAAGTAAATAAAGTAAAGCACACAAAAAATCATTGTTTATAGGACGGCAGTTACACAATGCAGCTGTTCTATTTAATCCGTTTTAGCGCATAATTGTTGAGTTGAAATGGCTAAATAATTAGGCGCATGGCGCATGCTTAGCTATTCATTAAAATAATGACGGATAAATCGGTAATTTTATAGTTTGATAGCATGCTTTGATAAACAGCTTGTATCGTTTGGCTATTTATTACTGTTATCACTATCCCCTCGACCCTCGTTATTTGGCCTGCTCTGTAGTGTCATTTAACGGGGGTTTTGTTTATCTAATACCAAACCCAAAAAGTAAGATTGGCTGTGTCAGACTCGTTTAGTCTACAAGGCGTAGTACTTGAACTCGTTTTCCTTGCCATTCTAATTTTTGTGAATGGTATAAGTATACTTATACCTGCTTTACTGACGGTACCTTTAAAGGACTTTATTATGACCACTACTATGAATCGCTCAACTGGTTTGCAAAAAACAGCCACATTCACGGCAGTATCGGCGATTTTGGCCGGTACAGTACTGGCTCTGTCATCAGCAAATGCCGCTACTGAAGTAGCCATTAATCCGTCTGCTGGCGATAGTACCACCGTGGTTGAACAGTACTCTGACGGCAAAAACACCACTATTAATGCGACGTCTAACGGTATTACCATGCAAGACGGTATGCCTTTTTCGATCACTCAAGTCAGCAATGTGCCGCGTTATGTCGTTCGTCAAGGTACTAACGACAATACAGTCATCTCTCAAGGTAGCACCACTGTCACGAGCGTACCTGTAACAAATAAGGCGACCAATCAAACCAACAGAGTCGATGTGATAGCCGTGCCGACGGCGAGTACAGTAACGCAAGTATTGCCTGTCACGCCTGCTAGCCAATTGCCCGTTATTAATGCTAATGTATCGACGACAACTACTATAGACACCATACAACTCACACCCACCTTTAATATGCCTGATATCGTCAACGCTCAAACCAAAGTGATGAAAATCCTTAAAAACAGCGATGGACGTGAGGTAGCAGTTCCTGCCAACCATATCGCGCCTGGTGATATTATTGAATATCATACGACTTATACCAATACCACCGCGCAGCCTGTGACTGATATTAATGCCATGGTTTCGTTGCCAAATGGCGTGAGATTAGTATCGTTGAATAGCCCGCTACCAACGCTTGCAACCACTGGCGGCGATACATACCAAACCATTCAGCAAGTAGGTAATACAGTGGTTGTCAAAGAGAACTACTCTGGCCTTAAGTGGAACTTGGTTGACCTGAGTCCAAATGCTGCACAGACTGTGGTCATACGCGCCAAAGTGCAATAAATACAGCATAAAATCTTAAAAATCAATAAAAGGTCTTGCGCGCTATTTTTCTAGTGAGCAAGGCCTTTTTTATACGTGCACTTTATTCCTTAACAACCAACCTTTTGCTATAGTGCTTTTAATCCAAAACAAATATCTGGTTGTTGTTTGCATGTATAAACCTTCTTTTCTTTATTCATTGATTTTTATCATTTACGGCTGTCTCTTGAGTTCTACATCTTGGGCTGAAGCCACCGAACCAAAATTTGACGATAGCTTTTATATGTCGAAAATTTGTACTGCATATATGAGTAAAGACGGTCATGAATATTGTGATGATGGTTATATCCTTAAAAGCGAAACGTTAAATGATGGCACCATAATAGAAACTGTAATTATGGATGACATGGGTGGTTACGGCTGGAACCATACTTCGCTCAAAAGAGTCGATAAAGATACTTATCATGTCTATATCGGCTGTGGTAGTTCATGCGGAGCTAATATACTATTTGGTCGTGGGGATAAAAAACAAAATTTTGATCTATACTTTGATTTTGATCTAAAAAGTCGGTGTAGTGTTGAATATGACAATGATCAAAAACTCTGGATTGCCCGTCATTTTTTCTCGGATAAAGAGATGGCTTTACCTTCAACTCATAGCAATAGTGAATCTGCGATTTATCCCAAGTACAATGTTGAGTTTGATAAAAAAGGACGTCTAATTGTCAAAAAACACTTCTCAGAAGAAGTGGTTCAAACCTTGCCTAACCCCTGCTCCTTTAATTAAAAACCTCATAAATAGCACGACAACAGTTGTCGCATAAAATCAATATTTCTCTAATAATTACAGTGACTTGCAAGCCATTTTTCTAAAATAATAGCTTATAAATGAATTGGTAATCTGCGCTTATGGCAACCATAAATTACGAACGACTACAAGGGAAACTCAACATCCCGCTAATATTCATAGTGAGCATGAGCGAGCAGCGCTATCAGCATTTTTGGTAAGGCTACTTTATGATCGTTAACATCAAAGAGGGCAGAAACCAATAACCTAATCCTATCTTTTTATCTTGATGGTTGAGTTTTGACCGCTTTTAACTGACAATAGCAACTTGATATTATTAACTGGTCATCAATGCCACTATGAAAGTTATGCGCTTACTGTCGTCTTTAAAGCATGATGAATCCGAGCGCGGCATTTTTCATCTTGGCCGCGCATTGGTCAAAAATGATCATACTTCAATTATTGTCTCTAGTGCTGATGAAGACAATGAATTGGTCATACGCCTGAAGCGTGATGGCAATAACTACCACCAGTTATATATGAATAAAAAATCCTGGTTGTCTTTATTGCAAGTCGCGGCATTGCGCCGTCTGATTGAAAAATACAATCCTGACATCATTCATGTGCACTCGCGCACGCCTGCATGGATACTACACTTGGCACTACGCCGCGCACGTGTCAAACGTATGCCAAAACTGATCTCGACCATGTATGGCTTTTACCCCATCAATAAATACTCGCAAGCCCTGCTCGATGTCGATACGATTATCACAGTCTCTGATAGTGTGACCAACTATCTAAAAAAAGGACTGCGCCGCGAAGAGCTTGAGCCTAAAGTGATTAAGCGCATCTACCGTGGCATCGATACCCGCCGCTATCCTTATCGGCACAATCCTTCTGTTTATTGGCTGCGGCATACCTTTGCTGAATACCCTGAGCTTGAGCATAAAAAGTGGCTGGTATTTCCAACCATTATTGGCAATGAATACGGTCAAGAATGGTTGATTGATATTTTGGGTAACTTGCAAGAGCAATTCCCTAATATCCACGTCATTATTATGGATGAGGATTATAGAGATGGTGATGTGGCGCATGAAGACTTCCGTCAACGCACCAATACACTGGGCTTGGCTGAGCGTATTACCTATGTGGGCAGCAAACGCAACGACATGCGCGAGTGGTTGTCAGCAGCCAATATCGTGATGGCACTTGCCAACGAACCCGAACCTATCGGCATCAATGCCCTGCAAGCCATTCACTTGGGAACGCCAGTAATTGGTTGGGACCAAGCGGCGTTTAGTGAAATTCTACAACCGCTCTACCCGCAAGGATTGGTAAAAAAATACAATGCCAAAGCGCTATGTAAATCAGTGAGAAATCAGCTAGAAAGCGTGACACGCCCTGAGATAACCACTCAATTTACTATGCGTGAGATGATTGAAGAAACGCTTGCTGTGTACCAAGGTTTGTATGATTTGTCATTAGCAGAAGAACAAACAGCCACGGATGTTCTAGCGGAAAAAAGAATCAAAAAGAGCCTTAAACCAACCATCCAACCTTTTGATAAGCCTTCTGATCGTCTGGTTCATAAAGAACCTATTAAACCGATTGTTCTTAGTAAAAAAAAGACGGTTGACAAAGATAAGCCTACGCCAGCGACTAAAACTTTAGAGCCCAAACCTATTGAGGCTAAAAAATCACTGCTGAAACATGGCGACTCGTTAGTAACAAAAGATAAAAATCTTGAAGAATAGCTTTCAATATTACTTTTCACTGACTATATAAAAAAGCCTAACGTCCAACGCTAGACTTTTTTATTAACTTAGTTTCATATGCCATTTTAAAATAAACGGTTATTTTTTAGGCTAAAACAGCTTAACTAATATCAGAACACCAGTATTTAGTTACAACATATTCTTCAATACCATATTTTGAGCCTTCACGACCAAAGCCCGACTGTTTTACCCCGCCAAAAGGCGCTACTTCTGTAGAGATTAAACCTGTGTTATGGCCGACAATGCCGTACTCAAGACCTTCCGTCACGCGCCATGAGCGGGCATAATCGTTACTATAGAAGTAAGCGGCAAGACCATAGATAGTGTCATTGGCTTTACGAATCACTTCTTCTTCGTCTGAGAAGATAAATATCGTTGCGATAGGGCCAAATATTTCTTCGCTGGCAATCTCCATGTCGGTACTCAAATCCGTAATGACCGTCGGGTTAAAACTCAGTGCCGAGGCAGGATTTGTATCGCCACCAGTGACAATTTTTGCGCCTTTATCAAGTGCATCGTTTAATAGTGCTTGAACCTTTTCTAGGCCATCTTTATTGATAAGCGGTCCAATATCGACACCTTCCTCCATGCCATTACCGACTTTGAGCTCAGTTACTTTTTTGACAAAAATTTCTAAAAATTTATCTTTGATGCTATCTTGGACATAGACTCGGTTGGCACAGACACAGGTTTGACCCGCATTACGGTACTTAGAAGCGATTAAGCCTTCAGCCGCCTTTTCCAAATCAGCGTCATCAAAGACAATAAATGGTGCGTTACCACCAAGCTCTAATGACAGTTTTTTGACAGTTGGTGCACATTGCGCCATTAATGTACGCCCCACTTCCGTCGAGCCAGTAAAGGAGAGTTTTTGGATTCGGACGTCACTGGTTAAAATATCACCGATGACTGATGATTTCCCAGTCACGACCTGAATGACACCTGCTGGAATGCCGGCTTGCTCTGCTAATACACCCAATGCCAAGGCAGAAAATGGTGTTTCGGAGGCAGGCTTGATAATCATAGTACAGCCTGATGCGAGTGCAGGCGCAGCTTTACGTGTAATCATCGCTGCTGGAAAGTTCCAAGGAGTAATCGCCGCACAAACACCAATTGGCTGCTTTAAAATGACATGGCGCAGTTGCGATTTATTAGCAGGAATGGTGTCGCCATAAACGCGTTTGCCTTCCTCGCTAAACCAACGAATAAAGCTATTGGCATAGCCAATTTCGCCGCGTGACTCAGTCAAAGGCTTTCCTTGTTCAGCAGTCATAATAATCGCTAAATCTTCTTTATTGGCATCGATGAGGTCTGCCCACTTTTGTAGCAGCTCGCTACGCTCTTGTGCCGTTTTTGCCGCCCAAGCTGTCTGCGCATCATGAGAATACGCAACCGCTTCATTGACATCCTCTTTGCTCAGGCTTGGTACAGTACCAATAACCTCCCCAGTAAAGGGATTGCTGACCTCGATAGTGGCACTGTTGTTGCCATTATCATTATCACTGGCTTCGTGCCAGCCATCCTTAATAAAACACTGCTGTTTGAGTAAACTTGGGTTCGATAGTTTTAATGTATTTTTAGACATAAAACGCTCCTTGGCGTTGATCTTATTTATAGTTATTGGTGAAATATTGGTAAAGCAATTATCAATCACAACCATTATTATAGGAAGCATCAGACGCCATTCGCAACCCTCACTAACACTTCTCTCACCATTTTAAAATGAGGACACGCCCTAGTGACACTCCAGATAAACTCGACCTAAAAACTATGAAAACGCTTGAATGCCAGTCTGTGCACGGCCTAAGATAAGCGCATGAATATCATGTGTACCTTCATAAGTGTTCACCGCTTCTAAATTCATCACATGGCGAATGACGTGATATTCGTCAGAGATACCATTACCACCATGCATATCACGGGCCACGCGAGCAATATCAAGCGCCTTACCACAGTTATTACGCTTAATCAGCGAAATCATCTCAGGTGTGGCTTGGTTATCATCCATTAAACGACCGACACGCAGCGCAGCTTGGAGACCTAAGCTAATCTCTGTTTGCATATCGGCAAGTTTTAACTGCACCAACTGTGTTGCCGCGAGCGGACGGTCAAACTGAATACGCTCAAGGGTATATTGACGAGCTGCTTTCCAGCAGAATTCAGCCGCACCCATCGAACCCCAGGCGATACCATAACGGGCTTTATTTAGACAGCCAAACGGGCCTTTTAGACCGCGTATATCTGGGAAAGCATTGGTTTCAGGTACGAACACTTTATCCATCACAATCTCACCAGTAACGGATGCACGTAGCGAGAACTTACCTTCAATCTTTGGCGCTGACAGCCCTTTCATACCTTTGTCTAAGATAAAACCTCGTATCTTACCTTCGTCATCTTTCGCCCATATGACAAACACATCAGCAATCGGACTATTGGTAATCCACATTTTATTACCCGTCAGCTCATAGCCGCCATCGACTGCGCGCGCACGCGTCAACATCGATGAGGGGTCTGAACCTGAGTCTGGCTCGGTCAAACCAAAACAGCCAACATATTCGCCAGTCGCAAGTTTAGGGAGATATTTTTCTTTCTGTTCTTCAGTGCCATACGCCCAAATCGGATGCATGACCAAGCTTGACTGCACACTCATCGCTGAGCGATAACCTGAATCTACCGCTTCTATTTCCTTAGCAACCAAACCATAAGCAACGCTAGATAGACCCGCGCAGCCATAGCCATCAATCGTCATGCCAAGCAAACCCATCTCACCCATCTGCCGCATGATATTGCGATCAAAATGCTCATGACGGTTGGCACTGATAATGTTCGGCATCAACTCTTTTTGAAAAAACTGACGGGCGCTATCCGCTACCATACGCTCTTCTTCGGTGAGCTGGTCACGTAGTAAAAAAGGATCTTCCCAATCAAAACGTACGCTGGTAGAATTTGCCATATGTTTCTCCTTGATTTGTTAGACTACTCTCTATACTAGAAGTTTCTGCTATTATTTCGATACAGACACGCCCTAGTATAGAGAGTAAAAGGCTGTCCGCAAAATTAGAACCGTTAATGATAACGTCATATCCTAACTCGTACAGTATTAGTATTTACTACAACTAAATAATGATGGTAATGAGCGACTCAATCAGTTAATGATTACCACTGATGTTACCACTTTTCATAAATGAATCTCTATGACGCCCACTCACAAAACAATATTAGAAAATGAGAGTCAAATAAAAAAGGCGTACCAGCAATATTGTCAAAGCAAAATAAATAATGATTAAAAATAACAGGAAACCAAAATGAAACTCGCAGAAGCCCTACTGACCCGTAGCGACATGCAAAAAAAGCTCGCCCAGCTCAAAGGGCGTATTCGCAGCAACGTTAAAGTTCAAGAAGGCGATACGCCAAGCGAAGATCCAAATGCGCTGATGATCGATGCTAGCCAAATCATTACTGAGTTGGCCGTTTTGATTGAGCGTATTCATCGTACCAATGCCATCGCTAAGACAGATAAAGATCAATCGATGCTGATGTTATTGGTCGAGCGTGATACGTTAAAGATGCGCCATAAGCTTTTGAATGAAGCGATTGAGGCAACTGACACTGAGAGTGACCGTTACAGCCATCGTGAAATTAAATGGAATATTATGGTCTCAGTTGCAGGGTTACAAAAACAAGCCGACGACATCGCAATGAAACTTCGCAAAATTAACATTGTTATTCAAGCCAATAACTGGCAAATTGACCTTGTGGAATAACGATAAACCCATAATGTTAGTATTTTCTATGTACTTACTCTAAGTGCATAGACGACCCCTTTGGGGCCGACTGGGCGAGTGTCAGACCCCAAACTTACACAGCAGGGGGTTGAAAATATACTGTAGTGTCGACTACGCGTTGCGGGCAGACGCTTTTTTTACACCTCATGCCCCTACACGTCACTGGTCACAAAGCACTATTTAAACCTTACCACCAGACACTGACAGTCGGTTTCAATTTTATTTTTAATATCGTCTACCATACGCATTCCTGCAAAGCCAGCTTTCGAAAGATAAATGGCTGCGTTGGTTATCCGTGAGCGTAAGAACCCCTTCGTTACAAAACCTACATTAGCATACCGTTACTCAATTATCTCTAAGCCGTGATATTATAAGCGTACAATATGCGCGTTAATTATAAGTTAAGATAAAACCAGTCGTCCTCTATATCAATGCTTGAGGCACGCTGCTTTTTCTATCATTAATAATTATCGCGTTTTTTGATTTTTATATTTCTACTTTATTATATATTTCTACTTTCTATGTTTTATAGTTGAGCGATACTATGCCCCAATCTCGTACCAATCTAAACCCTAAGCCCACACTTGACGCTCCTTACCTCGTCGGTCTATTACTGCGCTATAGTACCTTTGGCGCTGCTATATTGATATTTTTGGCAGGGCTGCTATTGATGAAGTGGTGGTTGATTATCACGGGTGGTATTGGAGTCGCACTTGGTATTTATGACTTAATTCAATCAAAGCATGCGATCTTAAAAAACTACCCCGTTGCTGGACATATTCGCTACGTGCTGGAAGACTTCCGTCCTGAAATTCGTCAATATTTGTTAGAAAACGACAAAGAACAGGTACCATTTTCACGCCAGCAGCGCGCGCTGGTCTATCAACGTGCCAAAAATGTCAGTGACACCAATGCCTTTGGTACGCTAGATAATTTATATGCGCATGGCAAAGAATGGTTTTTACAATCGGCCGTCAGTCAGCCTTTAGAGAATAAAGACTTTCGTATCATGGTTGGTGGCGAGCAGTGTCAGCAGCCGCATGATATGTCGGTATTTAATATCTCAGCAATGAGCTTTGGTAGTTTATCTGCCAATGCCATTATGGCACTTAACCAAGGTGCTAAATTAGGCGGCTTTACTCATGATACCGGTGAAGGGGCTATCAGTCCTTACCACCGCAAGTTTGGTGGCGATTTGATTTGGGAGCTGGGTACGGGTTATTTTGGTTGCCGCGACGAACACGGTAATTTTGACCCGCAGTCTTTTGCCGAAAAAGCCGTCGATCCGCAAGTGAAAATGATTGAGATTAAACTCTCACAAGGCGCTAAACCTGGTCAAGGCGGTGTGCTACCGTCAGAAAAAATAACGGTAGAGATTGCGGAAACGCGTCAAGTGCCACTCGGGCAGGATTGCGTTTCGCCCTCTTCGCATACCGCTTTTAGTACGCCGCGTGAGTTGGTCGCTTTTTGGCAGCAGCTGCGTGAATTATCAGAGGGTAAACCGGTTGGTTTTAAACTCTGTATCGGTCAACCTTGGCAGTTTATGGCGATTGTCAAAGCCATGATAGAGACTGATAACTACCCTGACTTTATTGTTATTGATGGCGCGGAAGGCGGTACTGGTGCAGCGCCAGTTGAGTTTATGGATAACGTCGGCATGCCGATGGTCGAAGGATTTATGTTGGTTCACAACACCTTAGTCGGTGCAGGCATTCGTGACAAGATTAAGCTTGGCGTCAGCGGTAAAATCGTTTCTGGTTTTGATATCGCTCGTATGATTGCCTTAGGTGCTGACTGGTGTAACTCGGCACGTGGCTTTATGTTTGCAGTTGGCTGTATTCAGTCGCGCTCATGTCATACCAATACTTGCCCAACTGGGGTTGCTACCCAAGACCCTTATCGTCAAAAAGCCTTAGATGTACCCAGTAAGGCAGAACGGGTTGCAAGTTTTCATAAAAACACGCTCAAATCACTGGCCAGTATCGTCGGAGCAGCTGGGTTATTACACCCTAGTCAATTGCAGCCGTATCATATTGCTCGTCGTCTAGACGATGGACAAATAAAACTTCTCTCCAAATTCTTCTATTTTGCCGATAATGAAGCACTACTCAATAGTAACGCCCGCGCAGACGTATTCAATCAAATGTGGGTCATGGCAAACCCTGATAGTTTCTTAGCCAACAACGATGCCTTAATTGCTTATAATAAAGACTCGCGTGATAAAGGCAAAGAAACCAGTGCGCCAACGGAGCAAGGTCTGGGGAGTTTCGCAAATATTACTGACGGTGGACGATTAATCGGTAATGTTAATAACACTTTTCGCGAGATTCCCTCTATAGACGACTAAGTATGAATGAGTCATTCAAACAGAGAAGCTCCAACGCCATAACAAAGACAAGCCATCGATGCTAAATTCTATGATGCTAAGCTCTATTTTCACATTACCTTCTTCTTTACTGACAGTAGCGCTGCTCGCTTTAAGCATCAGCGCCTGCCAGCCAGCAGATGACTTAAACAAAGATGCGATTATCAGTGATACAGAAAACTGGTCTTGCCAATCGCATGCCTCACCATTTACTTATAGCGCGTGCAGTATTAAGGCTCAGGCGCTGATGGGTGATCGTTACTCGTTGCAACTATTTTGGCAACCAGCCGATAGTACGAAGCCGTTCCTAACTTTTGATAAGTTATTGACGACCATGCCCAAAGATCAGACGCTAAATTTTGCCATGAATGCTGGCATGTATAACGAGAGTTACGCGCCTATTGGTTATACCATCATCGAAGGCGAAGAGATTCGTGCGTTAAATCTCAAAGAAGGTGGCGGCAATTTTCATCTATTGCCCAATGGGGTAATGTGGTGGGATAAATCTGGCGACGTCAAAATCACCGAAAGCGACGCCTTAAATGAGCAGCTTAAAAATGGTAAAGCGCAGCCTTGGTATGCAACTCAATCAGGACCTATGCTGGTTATTAATAACGAGATTCATCCGCAGTTTAATCCTGATAGCACCTCTATTAAACCGCGCAATGGTACCGGTGTTTGTAGTGATGGCAGCGTACAGTTTGTCAATAGTGAAGAGCCTGTGACCTTTTATCAGTTTGCCGAGCTTTTTAAGGATGACTTAAACTGTCCAAATGCTTTATTTTTAGATGGCGGGATTGCTTCAGCATTATATGCGCCTAGTATTGATAAACATGATAAAAAAGAGATGGGTGTGATGATTGGGCTGGTTGATTTGAATCAATAGCATCACTCTCAATCTATCTTAATATTACCCTAAACCCTTTACCCACATCCCTTTTACCAATTCGTGCTGTAACTCGTAAAACATATAGCAGCTTATTACAACCTCTTGGTTACGGCACTTAGCGCCGATACTATTGGATCAAGATATTTATAACGTGCTTGGTGCATGAGTGTTGATGTTTCTATGCTCACAGTTTGTTCTCGTTCCATAACTGTGAATAATGCTTGCGCTGCTTGCTTACCAGACGTTGCTGCTTGCTCCATGGTGGGTATTTTCCAGCGTCCAGTAACCGAGACAATCTCGCCTGCCACCACAACATTATTCCACTGCGTAGTGGTTTCAATCAGCTCATCATCAGCATTGCGCACATAGATTTGCGCCAAATCCACCCAGCGCTTTCCATTATCTTGCAAGATACCCATCTCAGCGGTCTCAATATCAGTATACGGCTGCCAATTATCGGTATACAGCAAATTAACCGGATCAATCACGCCGCCTTGCGCGATAGCTTGACGCTGCTCTGCATCGGTAATACCCAGCTGGTATAGAATCTCTTCTTTGGCCTCTGCAGGTGTACACTCCATAAAACGCTTGCCAAATAGCGACCCTCTATTAAACGGTGAGCTACAAGTTGCCGATAGATTATAGTCAAAGCTATCAGGGAACTCGACGTCTTGCCAAAAGCCGCCACGGTGCTGGATTTGAAAGACAATATTCCACGGCGCATCAAAGCATAAGTTATAAGACTTACCCAAGAACGGCTCAAAAACAGCGGGTATTTCGGCTAAAGGAAACTGGCTGCCAAAGGACCATTCATCGTTAAAAGGCTTCTTAACCTGTGGTAATAGTCCCATTTTCCATAATACTTCGTGCGGCAGCGCCATCACGGCAGCATCATAGTGCTGTTGTGGCAAACCGTCTGTGGTGCCATTATCACCACCAATATCGACACTAATCTGTCCATCATCATGATGGTGCATATTGAGTACACGCGCTTGAGTGACGATGGTTACCCCGCGCGCTTTTAGCTTCTCTACTAGCGCCTCGATTACCTCGGAAGTCGGACGATTAAAGCAATACGATTTAGACGTCTCGCCTTCTGGCAGTACGGGTGCTTCGGTCATCGGTAAAAACATCAATACAAAGCTGTCCATAATATCGACGGCTTTACTGTGCATTCTGGCACCAGTCAAGATGCCAAACCAATTGGTAATAAATTGCTTAGTATGGGCATCAAAATCATCAATACCGATGACCTCACCTGCTGTTTTAAACGCCATCGCGGCGCGCTCTTCATCACTGGCATTGACATGATGAACAATGCGTTGTACCAGTTGTAGCATGTTCTTTTTATTTAAGTCAAAGGTTTCAATCATCGCCTCAATCGTCTGCAAATCTATCGCCGCACGTCTATCGATTGCGACGCGTTTGCCTTTTTGTTCATCTTTTTGTCCACTATTATCATTGTGATTATCACTGTCTTCAACGTTACCGTGACCACTTTGATAAAACTGATAATCTTCAACCGCTGTCAGCATATGCAACAGACCAGCGCGATCAAAGATATTAAATAAAGAGAAATAGGTAGAGCTTAGCGCGCGAATGGAATGCTCTTCAAAGCGTTGCTCATCAGAATTAAAGTAGCCAATCATTTTGCCACCACATGTGGCGCTTGATTCTACAATGGTAATATCGATATTTGGGTCTTCGGACAGCTCAAACGCCGCACTTAACCCTGAAATACCACCACCAGCGACGAGTACTTTTTTCTTAGAATGCCTATTTTCAGCGAGCGTTTTAATGGGTGTTTTAACGGGCGGATTATTATTGTTAGAGGTCATTATTTGGGGATTTGAGTCAGCCATGGTGTTTCCTTGTTATTATGCTAATTTTTATAATGTTTTTTTTATGATTAATTTAGAGTCTATTAAATATTCCAGTTTCAAATATGTTTAATCTCAAGTGCACTATAAAAGAATAAGGCAAAGTTATGTCATAACTTTGCCTTATGTGTTCATCTATTGTTGTATATCGTTTTAACTTTATTAGCCAGCTTTCAGCTCTAGACTCATTTTAGGACCAAACGGTTCATAATGCACGCTATCGACACCATGATCCAATGCCATCAAGCCATCAATCATACTGTCCATAAACATCATCGAGCCACAAACATAGATATCAGCAGGCTTAGGTAGAT
Source organism: Psychrobacter sp. FME6 (assembly GCF_014861365.1). Taxonomy (GTDB): domain Bacteria; phylum Pseudomonadota; class Gammaproteobacteria; order Pseudomonadales; family Moraxellaceae; genus Psychrobacter. The sequence continues at coordinate 17,333 of NZ_RRYW01000019.1, read as the reverse complement.
TGGCCAGCCATGCCTCATCAAGGATTTGCCCTTCGTCAAAATAGAAAATATGTTTTTCTACGTTTTCTGCTTTTTCTAACAGCTTATCAACTTGCTCATTAAAGGCATGATGCTGTTCATTTTGACAGGCATAAACCCAAGTGATAGGGCGCTTTGGATTGGCAGTCACTTGCGTCTCTAGCATGGCTAGAATAGGTGTCACCCCTACGCCCGCACTCATCAATACCAGTGGAATGTCGTTTTGTTTTACCAAGTCCTGATTTAACACAAAGTCACCAGCAGGCGCAGATAGTGAAATAGTATCACCAACGGTTAGGTTGTCATGTAAATGGTTAGAGACTAAACCGTTGTGCTCATTGCGGTTGTCGCGTCTTACCGCGAACTGAATACCTTTTTCGGTACTGGCTGAGTATAAAGAATAATGACGCAGTGCAGTATGGCTACTATCTTTTGGATCTGTTTTTACGGTGATATATTGACCAGCGGTTAAATTCAATTTGCTTAGATCAACTGAACTACCCTCTGCTGGAACGACGGTAAAAGCAGCAATATCAGTCGCGGCTTCATATTTTTCGGTAATGGTAAATGGCGCAAAACCTTGCCACATCTCTGCTTCATACATGCCGTGTTCTATCTGGATAAATACCGAGGCAATCTCGTCATATGCTTCAGTCCAAGCATCAATGATATCGTCGTTAGCAGCTTCGCCTAGCACTTCCTTTATCGCACCAATTAGATGGTGACCAACGATGGGATAGTGCTCAGGTAGGATTTGTAACGCTCTATGTTTGTGGCTAATCTGCGTGACTTGTGGCAATAAAGTCGCCAATTTATCCAAATGCTTAGCGGCTGCTAGTACCGTCGTCGCTAATGCGGTTTGTTGACGGCCCAATTTTTGATTGGTTTCGTTGAATATGTCCAACAATTCAGGATGCTCGTTGAACATGTTTTTATAAAATACGGTGGTAATTGCCGTTCCATGCTCCTCGAGTACGGGAACGGTTGATTTTACGATTTCTAATGTTTTTGGTGAAGCCATGTTATCTCTCTCAGTGGATTACTATAAGGATTAATTAAAAGGATTAAAAATGAAAGGTTTACACTAGCAACAATGACTGGGTTTAAACAGCTGTCGAACTCTCGTGGTCAAACACTGTAATCAAACTTTTTTAGCCCATCCAATCGGAATATCACTATAAGATTCATTTAGGATGAATGTTATCATATTTAACGGGGCATACCAATGCCCTATCGTTATAAATTTGATTTATTTAGACCAAAAAAGGCAGCGGCCATGAAAACATCGCCGCTGCCTTAACAGAACATTCAATCAGCTTGACTGATAAATTAGTTTGAATATAAATGCATCATTATAAAATTACCGCGCCATATAATTGGTCATCTCTTCCACACCGTGCAGCGTCATGGGATACATTTTATTATCGAATAAATTTTTAATCTCAATGATGGTTTGAGTATATTGCCAATAGGCAGGATTTTCAGGGTTGAGCCAAGCAACTTTATCAAAATGTGCTAATACCCTTTTTAACCAGACAATACCTGCTTCGTTATTCATATACTCCACACTGCCGCCGACCGTCATCAGCTCATAAGGCGACATCGAGGCATCGCCGACAAATATGACCCGATACTCGCGGCCATACTTATTAAGTAGCTCAAAGGTTGGCATCGGCGCGCTATGGCGACGGTCATTGTCTTTCCACACATAATCATACAGACAATTATGAAAGTAAAAGAACTCTAAGGTTTTAAATTCATTTTTAGCGGCAGAAAATAGCTTTTCTAACGCTTCGACATGGATATCCATACTACCGCCGACATCAAATAGCATCAGCACTTTGACACGGTTACGGCGCTCAGCCTGCATATGAATATCAAGCACACCTTTTTTAGCGGTGCGTTTAATGGTTTCATGAATATCAAGCTCATCAGCGCTACCTGTGCGTGCAAACTGACGAAGATTGCGCAATGCCATTTGAATTTGACGCGTACCAAGTTGACTGTCGTCATCGAGGTTGCGGTATTTACGCTGCTCCCAAACTTTGGCGGCGCTGCGTTTACGCGACTCACCGCCGACCCGTACACCTTCTGGATGATCGCCATAGGCCCCAAACGGTGACGTACCACCCGTACCGACCCACTTACTGCCGCCCTGATGACGCTCTTTTTGTTCTTTGAGGCGTTCTTCTAAGGCTTTCATCAACTCTTCAAGCGAGCCGTACTTTTTAAGCAATCGACGCTGCTCATCGGTCAGATTTTTGGGATCTAATTTTAAATCGAGCCACTCTTTAGGGACATCAGTCAGCTTGGATAATAATTCATCCATATCGAGACTGTCGACACCTTCAAAATAATCTGCCATGGCGCGGTCGAACTTATCAAAATGGCGCTCGTCTTTGACCATGCACAGTCGAATCAGCCGATACATGTCTTCGCGGCTGGCAAAGGTAGGCAGCTCTGGACTCTCAGGGTGTGGCTGCATCATCAGGCCTTGATCTAACGCGGCATTGAGGTCGAGCAACTCACGCGTACTGACGGGCACGCCGTAAGTACGCAAGGTGTAGAACAGTTTAATAAACATAGGGTACGCACCACTTATTGGCTAATATGGTTATAATTTGGGCGTTGGCATGGGTTGTTGTCAAAACATCACTAGAAATCTATACGCTTAACGACGCATCATATTGGCAAAACGCTGCAATAAACTGACATCCGCTTCGTTTTTAAGTAGCGCACCGTATAATGGCGGGATGGATTTTTCGCCGCGCAAGTTTTCTTCTAGCTCCGCTTGTGCCATATCATCAGCAAGCAATAACGTTAACCAATCGACCAACTCTGAGGTTGATGGCGGTTTTTTAAGCCCTTGAATATTACGCAATTTATAAAAGATATCGAGTGCATCATTGACCAGTTTTTCTTGGATATCAGGGAAATGCACCTCAATAATTTGGCGCATGGTTTCCTCTTCTGGGAAATCAATATAATGGAAAAAGCAACGACGCAAAAACGCATCTGGTAGCTCTTTTTCATTGTTCGAGGTGATAATCACTACAGGACGCTGCTCGGCGGTGATGGTCTCACCCGTCTCGTAGACATAAAAAGACATCTTATCAAGCTCGTGTAGTAAATCATTTGGGAACTCGATATCGGCTTTATCAATCTCATCAATCAATAGCACGCTACGCTCTTTACTGGTAAAGGCATCCCACAATTTACCCGGCTTGATATAATTGCCAATCTCATAGACCTTATCATCACCCAGTTGCGAATCACGCAGACGCGACACCGCATCATACTCATACAGACCCTGTTCCGCTTTGGTGGTCGATTTGACATGCCACGTAATCAGTGGCATGCCTAAACTTTCGGCGACTTCTTCTGCCAGTAACGTTTTGCCTGTACCTGGCTCACCTTTAATGAGTAACGGTTTTTGTAAGGTCATGGCAGCGTTGACTGCCAACTGCAAATCGTCAGTGGCAATATAGCTTTGCGTGCCGGTAAAAGTTTTTTTGGTTTTATCGGTCGTGGTGGTCGTCATAATTCAATCTCAATTATTGTTATACATTAGGGGTTTTAAGCGTGTAAAAGGTTCAGAAGCAGTCGATACAAGAAAAACAATCATTTAGGTTAGCACAGCGGCGCATATTGCCAAAATACTCATGCGTTCGCAATTACTCAGACCTAGGGTCTGCCATCAACGGGCGCACTGATAGATTCATAGTCAGTGAGAAGTAATATCGCTACATCACGTACTGCAGGTACCGTTTTTTCTTGCTTGCTGTGCCTACGCAGACAGAGGCTACAAAAAAACTATACCAGCAGTATCGTAGCGTTTTTAAAGTATTTTAACTATAGTGGTCTCAAAATGACTAACGAGCACAGTGATCAATAAACACACATAAAAAAAGACACGCTAATGGTGTCTTTTACTTTACTTATGACTTAAGAAAAAACTTAACTATTTTTATCAGCATTTTTAAAATGAGGACACGCCCTAGCGTTTATCAGTTTTTTTTGTACCGCGTTTCTTAGCTAAAACACTATCTATTTTCGAGTTACCTTTTTTTAAGCTGACTGCTGCTTCAGGTTTAGCCGATAAAGGCTTACTACTAGACGGCTCAACTAAACTCGACTTGTTATCTAAATCAGCTGGCTCAGTTGCAGTAGCATCTGCTGACAAATAACTTCCTGTCGTCAGCTGCATTGTCGCTTGCGTATCTTCTGCTGTGCGGCTGCGTGCTTTATCCAAGCTTGATTCAAACGCACCGCGAATCAGCTGCCAAACAAAGCCGACAAACAAGCCCACGACCAATACCACCATTATGGGCAGCATATTGGCAACGGCACCGGTGAAGTCTTTCATCATAACGGCATAAACCACGCTAATACTAGCCGGTGCAATCACGCTTGGGTCACCAAGTGCACTACCTGGAGCCAATAAAATCGCAAACAACATCATCCAGCTCATGCCGCCCAGCGGACGTGGCAATACACGAGCGACCAGCACCCATAGTACTAGCACTACAATAGCACCACCAAGATAAGCATACATGGGCAAATCGGCGGGCGGAACGTCTTTTACCATCTGACTCCACCAAATCGCAATCTCACCAAGAATATCGCTGATGGTTTCCAGTGGTAAGCTTTTTATAATACCTTTTAACCAGTCCATACGTGTTTAGTTACCTAGATTTATAACCGATGCGACACTACGTGTTTAGCGGTATATGGTACGTGCTGTCATATAGTGAATTCACTTTGAAAACGATACAGTACTATTGGTTATCAAAACTATTGGCTATAAAATTTTTGCCGACTCTGCTACACCTGCGAACAGCAAGCAAAGAAAATTTATAGCAATAGCACACTACGACAACCGTATCGCTTTTGTTTTGAACCGACTATACTAAAATAAGACCGACTACATTATCGACACCAACTGTGTTATCGATATAAGCACTGAAGATATAAGAGGTCGCTAGTTTATCACGATTTTCTCATAAAATGCAGGCGGCCATCTACCAAACTTTTAAACCCATGCCCTAGTTGTAAATACTATCCTGAGCTTCACGAGCGCGCAGTTCTGCTTGGCGGCGCATGACATCTTGCGGTGGCAGTTGCACAAAATACCCTTGCGATTGTAGCTTTGCTAACACCTCTTCTTTATCAACACGGGCAAGGGTCGGTGTGGTTGCCAAATCTAAATGCATGACAAACTTACTACGACCTAAGCCTGCACGAAAATCTTTGGGCAGCACACCAAGCCAATCCTGAATCTCTTCGGTATCATCAGGATAATCAGGGCGCGCAATATAAATATACATATCATCATGTTTGGGAAACTTATAAATATCACAATGCATAAAAACCACCTATCAAAAACTATCCCCATAGATTAGCATATTTTAAACCCATACCAGTAGCGTCTTTACGTTCAGGTATGGTAAATCTCCTTCGATAATTACGGGCTATATAACCGTCACAAAAACCATAGAAGTACTTATCTTCCTGATATTTTGGGCAATTATGCTGATAAAACTCCGTACTTTCCAAGTTTATGCATTTTAATCGATTTGATGGCTTGTAAAAACAGCCTGAACCTTTCATAATAAAAGCGTTTTTCAGGAGAGAGTCTTTAGCAAACACCTCGTAATGCACTATATTGTTCATACGATATGACTTATTGCTGATTGACCACCGAAGGCGCATACACCCTGCCAATCGCTCAGGTAACAGGACTGAAAAACACATGTCATTATTGTTTAGCAGTACGCCATCGATGGTGCATTGCCTACACATATAAGGCATAACAAATCTGGAGAGCGGTAAGGACGGACGACGCCCTACCCACCGAAGGGGAGAAAATACGACATCAAATGATGCTTCGTGTTGAAAATCTCAGGTTACAGGACAGATAGGGCTTTTGCTTAAACTGACGTTCAGCGTCTGTTTGGCTGACGGCTTTATATTTTTTCTGTGCTACCCTTGGTTGCAATGTTTGCACCCTGCAATATTGCTGCTCGCCACTATGATCATGAACATCAGCCTTTGTACTTAAATTAAGTACAAAGGCTGATGTTCACATAAGGATTTGTTATGACTGATACCCACACCCAAGCTCCCAAACGCACTCCCCTTTACCAGTCTCACGTCGATAGTGAAGGCAAACTGGTGGACTTTTCTGGTTGGGAGCTGCCGATTCATTACGGCTCACAAATCGAAGAGCACGAAGCTGTACGTAACGATGCAGGGATGTTTGATGTCTCTCATATGGTTATCGTTGATGTTAAAGGTAGCGATGCCAAAGCATGGCTACAAAAGCTATTGGCCAACGACGTTGCTAAATTAAAAACTGTCGGTAAAGCCCTATATTCACCTATGTTGAATGACATGGGCGGTATCATCGACGATTTAATCGTTTATTTATCAAATAGCGAAGAAACTGAATATCGCATCGTCTCTAACGCGGCGACCCGTGATAAAGACATGGCACAGTTTGAAAAAGTAGCCAAAGACTTTGATGTTACCTTAACGGAACGTAATGATTTGGCAATGCTTGCTGTCCAAGGACCAAAAGCCGTTGAGAAACTGGCGAAAATCAAACCTAGCTGGGCAGACACCCTAGCAGGCCTTAAGCCTTTCGTTGGTGCCGATTTAACCGATATCGAAGGGTCAGATTGGTTCGTCGCTCGCACTGGTTATACTGGTGAAGATGGCGTTGAAGTGATTATGCATGCCGATGAAGCACCTGCCTTCTTTGAACAGTTAAAAGCCAATGGTGTCAAACCTGCTGGTCTTGGCGCACGTGATACCTTGCGTATGGAAGCCGGCATGAACCTTTATGGTCATGACATGAATGAAGAGACCAGCCCTTACGAATCGAATATGGGCTGGACACTGGCGCTAAAAGACGAGCGAGATTTTGTGGGTCGTGAGGCGCTTGTAAGCAAACGCAAACAGTCAAAAGATGACAATACAGCGATGAAGCAAGTGGGTCTACTACTGACCACACGCGGTGTGTTACGTGAAGGTATGACTGTGACCATCAATCAAGGCACAGACAACGAGCAAACAGGGGTTATCACCAGTGGCACATTCTCCCCTAGCCTCAAAAACTCGATTGCTATCGCTCGCGTTCCTACCAGCTTGTCAGAAGAGGATAGCGTGCAAGTTGATCTGCGCGGCAAAGGTAAGTTCGTCGATGTACGCGTCCTGAAATTACCATTTGTCCGTAATGGCAAGCAGCAGTTTGACTCGTAGCCGTTATAAATTCTATTATTAGCTTGCATTATTTTTGTTAATTAACCTCTATCACTTAGGAGAGAGACCATGAGTAACATCCCAGCAGAATTAAAATACATCGCCAGCCACGAGTGGCTACGCCTAGAGGACGACGGTACAATTACTGTTGGTATCACTGACCATGCTCAAGAATTATTGGGTGACGTGGTATTTGTTGAATTACCAGATGTTGGTGACGTCATCACTCTTGATGACGAAATCTCAGTGGTTGAATCTGTTAAAGCCGCTTCTGACGTCTATGCTCCAATCTCAGGCGAAGTCGTTGCCATCAACGAAGCACTAGAAGACGACCCTGAAATCATCAACTCTGACCCATATGGCGAAGGTTGGTTCTTTAGAATGAAGCCTGAAAACATGGCTGACTATGAAGCATTACTGACTGCTGACGAGTACGAAAATGAGCTGTAATATCTGCTACACGCTTCACTCTACAAGCGATATTAAGCTTAAATCTCGCTACTTATAACAAAGCAAGCAGGTTTCATTATTGTAGGTACCGGCGTCAGTCGGTATCTATCCTCTTTGGCTTAAAGCGATTTTCTTTAAAAATCAGCGTTAAAAAACAATCATCGTCCAATTGATTATCCCCAATTGCTAGCTAGTTTATTCGTATTACTCATTTGACATATTTCTTAAATATGCCGCAACAATGAGCCAAATTGAGCACTCAACTCCCAGTATGGATCCTAATATGAACGCCAATACCGATAATAAAGACAGCATTGCTACGCCTACTCATACTCCGCAGCGACAAGCGTTTTGTGAGGTCGTAGAGTCACGCCGATCAGTACGCCGTTTTACCGACACGCCGATACCCGATGACGTATTATCCGACTGTTTGCGTTTGGCCATGTTAGCTCCAAACTCTAGCAACCTACAGCCGTGGGAGTTTTATGTTATCGATAATGTGGATAGTCGTAAGCGCGCGGTCAAAAACTGCATGAACCAAAACGCCGCAAAAACATCCGCACGCTTAATCGCTGTGGTTGCTCGTACCGACGTTTGGCATGATCACGCCCAGCAAGTTCTACGTGAATTCCCTGATACACCGGTGCCAAAAAAGGTAAAAGACTACTACAACAAAGTCGTCGCGTTGGACTTTTTACGTGGGCCTGCCAACATTGTATCCGTCGCTAAATGGGGTGCAACTCAAGTGGTCAGACGCGTCAAAGGTCCTATCAAATCGCCTTATTATACCTTTGAAGATACCAAAAACTGGGCAACCAATAATACCTCGTTAGCCGCTGGAAATCTAATGCTGGCATTGCGAGCGTATGGCTTTGATAGCTGTCCGATGGGTGGTTTCGACGAACCTGCCATGAAGCGCTTGTTAGAGCTAGGCGATGATCATCATATCGTTATGATGATTGGTGCTGGCGAGCGTGCTGATAATGGTATCTATAATACCCAGTTCCGCTTTGAGCAAAATCAATTTGTACATTATGTATAGTTAGTTGAACCACTACTTTTATTATAGAACGCTCCTTTTCACTCTTTTCCAAGGATTGTCATGACTATCTCTCAAAACCCGACGTTTGATACCTTTCAAGGCTTATTCAACGAAGCCGAATTTGTCTATCGTCATTTAGGCTCTAATGAAACCAAGCAAGCGGATCTACTCAGTGCGGTTGGTTATAAAGATATGGCAAGCTTTATCAATGATACGGTGCCTGAACCTGTACGCCTGCACAAAGAATTGGACTTGCCAGCCGCGATGAGTGAACACGCTGCGCTCGCCAGATTGCGCGTGATGGCTGATGACATCACCGTTAATAAAAGCTATATCGGCCAAGGTTACTCACCTGTACGCATGCCTGCTGTTATTCAGCGCAACGTCCTTGAAAATCCAGGCTGGTATACTGCTTACACCCCTTATCAAGCAGAAATTGCCCAAGGTCGTCTAGAAGCGCTACTTAACTTCCAACAAGTTTGTATTGATTTGACGGGTCTTGAGATGGCTGGTGCTTCATTGCTTGATGAAGCAACCGCTGCCGCTGAAGCGATGTCAATGTCTAAGCGCGTGAGCAAAAGCAAATCAACAAAATTTTTCGTCGATGATCGCATCTATCCACAAACACTTGATGTTATCAATACCCGCGCCAAGTACTTTGGTTGGGAAGTGGTGGTTGGTGATTTTGAAACGGCCAAGTCTGGCGATTATTTTGGGGCATTATTCCAATACGTCGGTGTCGAAGGCGATGTTAAAGACTTAACAGACGTCATCGCGGCTGTGAAGGAAAATAAAACCTATGTGAGCGTCGTCAGTGACATCATGAGCTTGGTACTGCTAAAATCACCAGCAGATATGGGTGCAGACGTGGCTTTGGGTAGCACGCAGCGTTTTGGTATCCCAATGGGCTTTGGTGGTCCACATGCCGCCTACTTCGCTTTTTCAGATAAAGCCAAACGCTCAGCGCCTGGTCGTATCATCGGTGTCTCAAAAGACGCGCAAGGCAATACTGCTCTACGTATGGCACTACAAACCCGTGAGCAACATATCCGCCGCGAAAAAGCCAACTCAAACATCTGTACCTCACAAGTATTGCTGGCCAACTTAGCGGGTATGTATGCCGTCTACCATGGTCCAAATGGTGTTAAGCGTATTGCCACGCGTATCCATGCGTTTGCTACTGCCTTTGCTGATGTCATTAAAGGCGCTAACGATAGCAATTTGAACGTGGCACATGATCAATTCTTTGATACCGTCGTGGTTGATTGCGGTTCAGAAAAACTGGCCACTCAAATTTTTGAAAATGCAGACAATGTTGGCTACAACTTATGGCGTCTTGGCGACAGCAAACTTGCCGTTTCTTTTAGTGAGACCAGTGACGAACAGGACTTTAAAGTACTAACCCAGCTATTCGTTAGTAAGTCGCACGACCTACCAAAAGACGCGCGCGTCTCTCTTGATAGCACTCACTTGCGTACTGACGATATCTTAACGCATCCAGTATTCAACTCGCATCACACCGAACACGAAATGCTACGTTATTTAAAATCGCTCGAAGACAAAGATTTGGCGATGAACCGTAGCATGATTTCACTCGGTAGCTGTACCATGAAATTGAATGCCACCAGTGAGATGTTACCGATTACATGGCCTGAATTTGCCAATGTGCATCCGTTTGCACCGCGCGATCAAGTAACTGGTTATGTGGCGATGATTGATAGCCTACAAGACCAACTCAAAGCCATCACAGGTTTTGATGATGTGTCTATGCAGCCAAACTCTGGCGCCTCAGGTGAGTATGCAGGTCTACTTGCTATCCGTCGTTATCACGAATCACTGGGCGAGACCGATCGTGACGTTTGCTTGATTCCAATGTCAGCGCACGGCACCAACCCTGCTACGGCCATTATGATGGGTATGAAAGTAGTCGTGGTCAAAACCGATGACAATGGTAACGTAGATATCGATGACTTAACGGCGAAATGTGAAGAGCATAGCGCGAAGCTGGGCGCATTGATGATTACTTATCCATCGACGCATGGTGTTTTTGAAGAAGGTATCCGTGATATTTGTGACCTTATTCATAAACATGGTGCCCAAGTCTATATGGATGGCGCCAATATGAACGCTCAGGTCGGCATGATGCAGCCTGCAGACGTTGGCGCAGACGTACTACACATGAACTTGCACAAAACTTTCTGTATTCCACACGGCGGCGGCGGTCCAGGCATGGGTCCTATCGGTATGAAGGCACATTTAGCACCATATATGGCCAACCATACTTTAAGCCCTGTACACAATGCGCAAAAAGACTGCTCAGCGGTATCGGCAGCCCCTTATGGCTCAGCAAGTATTTTGCCAATCTCATGGATGTATATTGCCATGATGGGACGTGATGGTTTATTAAAAGCCACTGAATTGGCACTATTAAATGCCAACTATGTTGCTGCGGAATTAAAAGACCACTACCCGGTGTTATATGCTGGCAAAAACGGCCGCGTGGCCCACGAATGCATCATCGATATTCGTCCATTAAAAGAAGAAACAGGCGTCACAGAAAGTGATATCGCCAAGCGCTTGATGGATTATGGCTTCCACTCACCTACTATGAGCTTCCCAGTTGCGGGCACCTTGATGATTGAGCCGACCGAGTCTGAATCTAAAGAAGAGCTAGACCGCTTTATCAGTGCGCTAAAATCTATCAAAGCAGAGGCCTTAAAAGCCAAAGCTGGCGAAGATAACTGGACGCCAGAAAACAACCCATTGGTCAATGCCCCGCATACCGCGGCGATGATTACTGATGGTGAATGGACGTATCCATACAGCCGTGAGACAGCGGCGTTCCCACTGCCTTACATCCGTAACAATAAGTTCTGGCCAAGTGTGGCACGTGTCGATGACGCTTATGGTGATAAAAACCTCATGTGTTCTTGCCCAAGTATCGAAAACTATATGTAATCATCATTGTCGATAAACATTCATTATCATGATATAAAAAACCTCCAAATCAGCTGATTTGGAGGTTTTTATTTTGGCTGTCTTTTCAGCAGCATCTCAACAGGTAACACTCTTAATACTTAAGTCACTGCTATTTAAATCATTAAGAACAACCTACTATAGTAGTACAGATATATATCCACTTAATTTACTAAAATAACATCTATTCAATCACTGCCTTGGAACCAAACATGCAACAAAAAAACCACGTTATTCTGATTCATGGTCTGCATCAAACGGCTTGGATTATGCGTCCGCTGGCCAAATGCTTGCAAGCAGCAGGGTTTGATACCCATCAATTTGGCTATCGCAGTATGCGTGATGGCATCAAGACCAATAGCGCACATCTAAATAGCTGGCTAGAAGAAAACCACCATCCAGACCAGCCGATAGATTTGGTCGGTCATAGTTTGGGTGGGTTAATTATTCGTGATTTTATCACTGAATATCCGAAATGGCAGATTGGACGCTGCGTGACACTCGGAACGCCGCATATAGGCAGTGTCTGTGCTGATTATATTTGGCGCTTGACCCCAGCTGTTGTGGGCCGCTCCTACGTCGATGCACTAGATGGTACGGTAGCACCATTACCTGAGCATATTACTCTGGGCGTGATTGCGGGGAATCACCCCAAGGGTTTAGGGCAATTTTTTTTACAGTATCATAACCGCAAACTACGTAAGGCAGATAACATACCATCAGCAGAACACCTGCTACACGATGGCACGGTATATGTAGAAGAAACTAAAATAAAGGCAGCCACTGATCACATTATTTTACCAGTCTCGCATACTGGGATGCTGGTCGATAAAACAGTGGCCAAGCAAACGGCTCACTTTTTACAACATGGACAGTTTCGACGTTAATATAGTCAGATTTCTATTGAAAACTCACTATATATTATTTTAAACGTTAATCCCCATACCTTGTTGTAGCTCGATTTTATGGGCTGTGATAACAGGAATCAAGGTATGCATAACCCAGTCGTTGCGCCAGCCTTTTAAGCCCTCTGGCAGCTCGCTTAAGTCTTTATCAAATGCAATAATTTCATAAAGCTGCCCCAGCCATTTTTTACGCATCAATACGTTGGCAGGTACGCCAATAACTTCTGCTTGCTCATCGATCGCTTGTTGCACGGCTTTTGATAGGATTTTGTTTTTCGAACGATACGGTGGTAATAAACAAGCTGGATGTTCAGCAGGGTGAAGGTTTTTGGCATCTTTTATGACCTTGAGCAATTCTTCACCATACAGTCGCAACATACTACGGTGCATCGTGGTTTTATGTGCCAGCTCACGCATGTTATTTGGTTTTTCAGTGATGATTTCGCGTACCGCTTGTTTTTTAATCACAAAAGTACGTGGCTGATTAGTGGCACGTGCCAGCGCCTCTCGCCATGTCGCCACCGCTTGTAGTATTGCCATTTGCTCAGAAGTATAACGATAATCTGCCATCGTAAGATACATTGCGTCGTCTTCAACATGCTGAGCATCATATAAATCACTGGCATAAAGCTGGCAGTCTGCCCATACATAGTCGTACAAACCTTGCTTTTTTAGCTCGTACTCAAGACTTAAATAGAGTGCTGGCAAAAAACGCACATCGTCTATCGCGTACTGTTCTTGTTCGTCTGAAAGCGGACGCTTTAGCCAATCTGACTGGCTTTGTTCTTTATCGATATGCATGTCCAATTGGTCATCAAGCGCTTGCTGATAGCCCATTTGCAACTGCCCTGTCAAATAAGACAGAGCGATTTGGGTATCAAAAATATTGGTCAATGGCGGACAACCGGACAACAGGTAAAAAATACCCAAATCTTCGCCGCATGCATGCCAAATGGCCACATCCACTTCACTGAGTGCTTGCCATAGTTCAGCCAGTTGCAACTGCGGTGCATCTAATAGATACACATGATCGCCAGTATTCAGCTGCACCAGCGCCAAACGTGGATAATAAGTATCGCGCTTGATAAACTCGGTATCTAATGCCACACGCCCGCAAGTGGCTAATGCCGCAATCACTTCATCCAAACTACTTTGCTCACGCACCCAAGTGACAGCAACCTCATCGGCGCTATCTAGTAGTGTATCGATATCTGGTTCTGCCGGCAACGCCACTGATGCCATAGCATGATTGACTGAGTGCGTTGATGCATCATCAGCAACCGCAGGACTATTTTGAGGAATTGAATCGGTGGAAGCATTTGAAGCAATGTTTGACACGGGCAGATACCTGCATAAATAAGAGAAAATAAAACGCTAAACCGCGTCTTAATAAAATGAGAGACGAAAATAATAATGATAAAACACTACTAAAACAATTATAACAATCCCATAAAAAAATGGGCAAGACTTGGCTTTTATAAGCAAGTTATAACAAAGCTATAAAAAGGAGCGGTTTTGCATGGCTTGCCCAAGGGTCATACTATCGAGGTATTCAAGCTCACCACCCATCGGCACACCTTGTGCTAAGCGCGTCACTTTATTGACATGACGATTGACCGCTTCACTGATAAAGTGTGCGGTAGTTTGCCCTTCGACGGTGGTACCCGTTGCCAGTATCAACTCTTCAACGGGCTCTTGCTTCACTCGCCAAACCAGCTGATCGATATTTAAGTCGTCGGCACTAATCCCATCAATCGGTGATAAATGGCCACCTAAGACAAAATAGCGTCCACGGTAACCCGCAGTTTGTTCAATAGCCATGACGTCTGCTGCGGTTTCAACCACGCATAATAACCTATCATCACGCCTTGGATCTTGACACAGCGGGCAGACAGCGTCATCGCTAAAGCTATGGCAACGCTGGCATTCAACGATATCACGCATCGCTTCATCAAGCGCTTGCGCGAGCGCCATGCCCTGAGGGCGCTTTTTACTTAGCAGATGAAGCGCCATCCGTTGGGCGCTCTTTTGTCCCACACCCGGCAAAATACGCAGCTGTTTGACCAGCTGATCAAATTTGGCTGTCAGCAAAGTGTCTTCCTTTATTTAACTTAATTTAAAAAACAGTAGCTATAAAAATGGGGTCGTATCGTGTTGATAACAACCCCATTCATTAGATCTTACAGTCAGATAACATACAGTCAACTAAATATAAAACCAGCTGTATATCAATGCCAAAAGTTCAAGATAACGAGAAAGACGAGTGCTAGTTTTATCTTCGTAGGTCTAACGAGTCTGACCAGTCTGAATAGCTAAGCGTTAACTTATTTTTGGGACAGATATTATGGCAGATATTAGAACATACCTTGCATACCTGGTGGCAGACCCATACCCGAGGTAGCACCAGCCATCGTTTCTTCATAAAGCTCGTCTGCCTGGCGCACAGCATCATTGATAGCGGCTGCGATTAAATCTTCGATCATGTCAGGCTCATCTTCCAATAAGCTTGGATCGATAGTCAAACGCTTGACCACATGGCGACCTGTCATAGTCACTTTGACCAGACCACTGCCCGCTTCGGCTTGCACTTCTTTATTGCCCAGCTCTTTTTTGGCATTTTCGACGTTTGTTTCGACTTTCTTTTGCATCGTTTGGGCTTGTTGCATTAATGCTTGAATATTCATAACTGCCTCTTTGTCTTTATAATGGTAAGTGGTGTTTGACAACGTAAAATGTATGCGTTGGTAGTGATTATACCGTTATCTTTACAAACTGTCTAAACCGCGCGCCAAATCTTTAATGATATCCTCTACATCTTCCAAACCGACCGATAGACGGATAAGCCCATCTTTAACGCCTGCCTCAGCTCGCGCTTCAGGCGTCAGGCGAAAGTGAGTGGTGGTCGCAGGATGAGTAACCGTGGTTTTGGCATCACCCAAATTATTGGTGATAGAAACCATTTGCGTCGAATCAATCACATGCCAAGCAGCGGCTTTTGAATCAAGACTGGCAGACGATTTCACTTCAAAACCCATGATAGCACCATAACCCCCTTTCATATGATGCTGGCGGGTAGCAAGATTATGAGAAGGATGGTCGCTCAACCCTGAGAAATGCACCGTACTGACCTTGGGATGATTGACCAAAAACTCCGCCACTTGATTGGCATTTTGACAATGCGCTTGCATACGTAACTTGAGCGTTTCTAGCCCCTTGGTGAAGACCCAAGCATTAAAGGGGCTCATACTGATGCCACCTGAGCGGACAACGGTAAATGCCTCTTGCATCAGCTTGTCACTGCCGACCAACGCACCGCCTAATACTCGCCCTTGCCCGTCTAAATACTTGGTCGCAGAGTGAATCACTACATCTGCACCCAAATCAAGCGGACGCTGCAAGGCTGGCGTAGCAAAGCAATTATCGACTACCAGTAGTATGTCATTGGCTTTACACAGCTCGCTTAGATAACCGATGTCACAAATCTGCGCCAACGGATTGCTGGGGCTTTCGCAATAAATCACTTTGGTATTGGGCTGAACTGCATTTGCCCATGCCTCATTATCGAAGCAATCAACATAACTGACCTCAACGTCAAATTTGGCCATGTAATTGTTAAACAGACCGATAGATGAGCCAAATAGCTGATTGGCTGCAAGCAGATGGTCGCCTGCTTTTAGATACGCCAAACACATGGTCAAAATCGCACCCATACCCGAAGCTGTCGCCACCGCGCGTGCACCATTTTCAAGGGCAGCTAAGCGACGCTCAAAGGTGCGTACACTGGGATTGGTATGACGCGAGTAGACGTTGCCCGTTTTGGTGCCATCAAAATGCGCTGCGGCATCAGCCGCCGAATGGTAAACATAAGAGCTGGTGGTAAAAATAGGCTCTGAATGCTCACCTTCATCAGTACGATGCTGTCCTGCCCGTACGGCGATGGTTTGCATGCCATAATCAAGCCCTAAATCTAGGGCATCGTTGCGCCAGTTTGGATCTAAACTGCTATCTTCTTGCACTTGCGACTTACTCATAACTAATCCATTACCGTTAATTTTAACTGCATTAAAAATATTTTTATTTCTTTTTACCAATAATTAATTTAGGGAATTGAATGCTGTCTTAGATTAACACATGAAGTGCAATACCAAATGTGAGGTGAAAAAAAGACCTAGATGCGCTAGCATCAAAGTTTTTATCCACCGACCAAAGTGAGATTGCAACCATGAACTATACACATCTAAGCCTAGGTGAACGATACCAGATTTATGCCCTTAAAGGGGCAAAACATAGTATTAAATTTATAGCTGACACATTAGGAAGAAGTCCTAGCACCATATCAAGAGAGCTTAGGCGTAATAAAGGCCTGCGCGGTTACCGAGCAAAGAATGCTAATAACAAGGCTTGTGACAGACGCTCTAACAATGCTTTCACTATCATCGCTGATGTATGGGATTGGGTCACAGACAAGCTAAAAGACAGCTGGAGTCCTGAACAAATAGCCGGAGTTCATGGTGGTATTAGTCACATGAGCATCTATCGCTATATCTGGAGGGACAAGAGACAAGGCGGCACGTTATGGCAGTGTCTCAGACGCAAAGCCAAACCTTACCGTAAGCGACTAACAGCTGAGACCCGAGGCCGTATCAACGACAGAGTCTCGATTCATGAGCGCCCTTGTA